>CALFLU010000101.1 GCA_937880125.1 uncultured Eubacteriaceae bacterium | reverse complement strand
GCGCACCCGAATCATCCAAAGTTTCCACCAATATTTTTGCCAAAAACGCGGCGTTTTCGGTCTGCTGCCACTCGACATTGATCAGCCTGTCACCGTCTTGCATATTGAGCACATTTACGCAATCCATGCGGTGGACCGTCACACCGCGCCCCCGTGTGATAAAGCCGATGGCCTCATCACCGGGCACCGGGTTGCAACATTTGGCAATGCGCACCGCCATATTCGAAAATCCGCCGATTTTAATCGCCTTTTCCACGGCGTTGTGGCTTTTGTCCGCAGCAGATTTAACCGTCTTTTCTTTTGGCGGAAAATCTTCGGGAAAGTCTGTGATGATTTTTCGCAGAATTTGACCTGCCTTGATGCCTCCATAGCCGACAGCCGAGTGCATCTCCGCCAGGTTGGGATAGCCGTATTTGTTTAACGCATAATCCCAATATTTATTTTGATTAAATTTTTCGTGATTATAGCCCAGTCGTTTCATTTCTGTCTCAAGCATTTCTTTGCCCTTGACAATATTTTCTTCACGCTCCGCTTTTTTGAACCAATTTTTGATTTTGTTTCGCGCATTGGAGCTTTGAACGATTTTGATCCAGTCGCGGCTCGGTCCCTTCGAATTCGGGGAGGTGAGGATTTCTACAATATCGCCGTTTTTCAATCGATACGAAACGGGTACAATTTTTCCGTTTATTTTTGCCCCCACGCATTTATGTCCGATATCCGAGTGAATGCGGTAGGCAAAATCCAGCGGACAAGAGCCGGCAGGCAGGTTTTTTACATCCCCCTGCGGCGTAAAGACATACACTTCATCGGCAAACAAATCTCCTTTGACCATCTCCAAAAAAGCGCCGGAATCGTCCACTTCATTGTTCCATTCCATTACTTGTCTCAGCCAGGTTAATTTTTCGTCAAAGGTGTTTTTCTCTGTTTTTCTTTTTGCCCCTTCTTTATACTTCCAATGGGCGGCAATACCGTATTCTGCCACTTTGTGCATTTCATCGGTTCTGATTTGCACTTCAACGGGGTGTGTTCCCGGCCCCATCACCGTGGTGTGCAGTGATTGATACATGTTGGGCTTGGGCATTGCAATATAGTCTTTGAATTTCCCGGGAAGTGGTGTAAAGGCCGTGTGCACAATGCCCAATATGGCATAACAGCTTTGAATGTCTTTTACCAATATGCGAATTGCCAACAAATCATAAATTTCTTCAAAATTGCCGATTCGCTGCAGCTTGCGATAGATACTGTAGAAATGTTTTGCCCTGCCTTCAATGCGATATTCAATTTTTGTCCCTTTTAACTTCATTTCCAACATTGCAATAAATTGCTCAATATAGGCTTCGCGCTGGGCTCTGTTTTGCGCTACCTTGTCGACAATTTCATAATACGCCTCTTCGTTTAAATAGCGGAAAGAAATATCTTCCAGCTCCCATTTGATTCTAAATACCCCCAAACGATGCGCCAAAGGCGCATACACGTCCAATGTTTCTTGCGCTTTTTCTTTTCGTTTTTCTTCAGGCATATATTTAATGGTGCGCATGTTGTGAAGTCTGTCGGCCAATTTGATAAAAATAACTCGAATATCTTTGGCCATGGCCATGAGCATTTTTCTGAAGTTTTCAGCTTGCTCTTCTTGCTTGGTGCGAAACTTCAGTCGGCTGATTTTTGTAACGCCGTCTACTATGGAGGCAATTTCTTTGCCGAATTTGTCTTCCACATCTTCGAGGGTATATTTTGTATCTTCCACAACATCGTGCAAAAGCGCCGCGGCAATGCACACGGCATCAAACTGCAAATCCGCCAAAATATAGGCAAGCGCCACCGGGTGAATCAGGTATTCTTCTCCGGATTCACGGTATTGTCCCATATGTGCATCCTTGGCAAGGGCAAAAGCCTTGCGTATCAGTTCGCCGTCTTCTTCGCTCATATACGATTTTGTGTTTTTAATCAATTTTTCGATCATGTAGTTTTACCCTGCTTTACATTCACTTTCGCACAAACAAAGGCAGCTGAAAAAAATTATTTCTTAATATTTAATTTTACCATTATCTCGCTGCGATAGATATCTTTTTTTTCCTTTTGCGGCAGCTTTTCTATCCTCATCCTATCTTTTTTCGCATCATAGCTATATTGTATCAACTCAAGAGAGGAAAATACATCTATTGCCAGCCTCAAGGTAAAATAATCAAACATCCCTTGATGTTTTTGATTGATATGGGTTAGAAATGTTTCGAAACGGTTTTCGCACAACGCGTCCAAATCGCTGAGACGCACAAATAGATATGCTAACATTTCCCGATTCAAAACGATTGTGTCTTGATAAGGAACACCGTCAACAAATTGCGCCTTTCTGCCTGCATATAACCTTTTTTCATATTCGCCCATGCTGTTGGCTTCCAGAACAACAATCTTTCCTTGGCGCGGCACAGTAAGCGGGCACATCAAAATGTATTTTTGTGTATTTTGATAATTCGAAATTTCATTAAAACAAATTTCAAATGATTCTTCGATTTTCTTCCAACGCAAGAAGCGCATCAATCTTTTGTATATTGCATAGGAATGCGCAATCAAGATATCGCCTTCAGCCGTTTGCTCAACCGCCTCTTCTATCACCGCCTGCACCCATTCATTTTTTTCGGGGACATATTTATCGTCTTTTAAAAATTGCTCAAAATGCCGATAGGCAGCCCGCTCGTGCTGCATTTTTTGATCCTGATAAAAGAAAATATCTTTGATTTCATACTCAATGGAAGAAACTTGCCTAAAGGTATTCATTTGCGGAAAGAGCAAAATATCACTTTTGTCACCTGCGCGCGCCGTTTCAAAAGATGCCCGCTGCGAAAAAGCAATGGCCCTCGTCATCTTTGTTTTGCTGACCACTTTGCAGGAAATATGTTTTTGCTCCATGCCCACCGGCGTTATGTTTTCTATCGTGCAATCATTTAATCGAATAATCGGTTTTGGATTTCCAAAGCCAAAGGGGGCTAAATACTCCATTTGCTTTATGAAGACTTCGCTAAAGGCTCCGTCCGTTTTTTCCATATCATAAAATTGTGTTTTATAAAACAGCGACGCAATATTTTTTTGCAGCGCATAGGCGTTAAGCGCCTCAGAAAAGGCTTGTATGTTTTTTGTCGGCAAGCTCACCCCCGCCGCCGCACTGTGTCCTCCGAACCGCTCAAGCAAGTGTGACGAATCTTTGAGGGCTTCAAAAATATTAAAGCCCGCAATGCTCCGCGCCGAGCCTTTGCTTTCTTCCTCGTTTTCAGCAAGTAAAATAAAAGGACGATGGTATTTTTCCATCAGGCGGCCCGCCGATATGCCCAACACGCCTTCATGCCAATTTTCGTGCGACAACACCCACACGGCTCTGCTGTGCACACCTCGTTGAATGACCATTTCGTCGGCTGTTTCAAAAATCGTCCTCTCTTCTTCTTGCCGATAGGCGTTGATTTCAGAGAGAATAGCCGCTTTTTTTCTTGCCTGTGCAGGCTCATGGCTGCAAAACATCTCAACCGTCTCATTGGCATCTGTCATGCGCCCCGAGGCGTTGATGCGCGGTGCAATTTGAAAACTGATATCCGAAGCTTTGATTTGCCCGGGGACAATGTTGGCATCTTCCATCAATTGAATCAACGCCGCATTTTTCGTATTTTTTATTTCCTTCAGTCCCAGCGCAACAATGAGCCTGTTTTCTTCTGTCAGTGCAACCATATCCGCAACGGTACCAATCATCGCAAAGACCATCAACTCTTCCATATTCGGCTCCGCTACTTTTTTATGCAGCAAAGCCTGGGCAAGTTTCAGCGCAACACCCGCGCCGCAAAACAGCGAACCCGAAAGGTTTTCTCGAGGATTTTTGGGATTCAAAACGGCATAGGCTTCAGGAAGCATCTCCAAACACTCGTGGTGATCTGTGATGATGACATCCATGTGATGTTGTTTGGCATATAATATCTCTTCAAACGCCGTTGCTCCGTTGTCCACCGTAACAATCAATCCGGCACCGTCTTGTCGCATTTTATCAATGGCGTTTTTGTTCAATCCGTATCCTTCTTCAAACCTGTTAGGCAGCAGCGTTGCCACATTGGGCGTTGTGCTCAGCAGTGTTTGATATAAGATACACGTAGCCATAATGCCGTCTGCATCATAGTCCCCGTAAATATAAATTTTTTCGTCGTTATCAATGGCGCGCCTAATTCTCTCAACAGCCTTTTGCATATCGCGAAACAAAAACGGATCTGTCAAATTTTCATACCGCGCATGCAAAAACAACTCGGCTTCATCCATTGTTGCAATGCCTCTGCCAATCATCAACTGCGCGATTTCTTTTTCAATTTTGTATTTTTGCACAATATCCTCTGCCAAATCGGCAGAGGATATTGAAGGGCGTTTTTCCCAAATACTATATTTTTGCATGATATATTTTCCTTAACTAAGGCCTATGCTTTCTGTTTTTTGTATCCGGTTTTTTTGCCGGGCTTGGTGTCAATCTTATTTTTCTTTCTTTTATCTGCCGCCTCCTGCAGCTTATACCACAGCGGGCTGGCTATGAAAATAGACGAATACGCACCGCCTACAAACCCTACAATCAACGGCAGCGCAAAATCTCTGATATCCGCTACACCAAAAATATAGAGCGTGGTAATGGCAATGAGCGTTGTCAGTGTCGTGTTTATGCTTCTGCGCAGTGTTTGTGTGATGCTGTCGTCCACCAGCGTAACATAGTCATATTTGCCGTAAGATTTTCTGTTTTCTCTGATGCGGTCAAACACCACAATGGTGTCATTGATCGAGTAACCCAAAATGGTCAATATTGCGGCAATAAAGGGGGTGTTTACTTCAATTTGCATGATGGCATAAACACTCAACATAATCAACACGTCATGCAGCAGGCACAAGATGGCTGCCACGCCAAACCACAATTCAAAGCGAATGGTGATATAAATGAGCATGCAAATAACCACAAAGATGGTTGCCCACAAAGACTGTCTCGCCATTTCGCCGCCAACTGCGGGACTCACTTTGTCTATGGAGAGCAGTGCACTGTCTTCTAACTGATAAGTGGTTTGAAAATCCGCAAACATCGCTTTGCGCACCTCTTCGCTCAAATCCAATTTTGTGCTGACAATCGCCTGTGTTTTTTGTTCACCGCCATAGGTAATGACTGCGTTTTTATCGTATTTATCCGTAATGGTTCGAACTTCCTCGGTTGTAAACTCTTTGCCCAATTCGATGTTGACAATGGTTCCGCCTTGAAAGTCAATGCCGTAATTGAGCCCCTTTGTAAACAAAAATCCCATTCCCACCACAATCAGCACAAGAGAAATCAGAAAAAATGTCTTTGCGTGTTTCGTAATATGCAGCCTCATACTTTCTTCTCCTTTGCGCCGTAATATTTAGCTTCCGCAAAAATTCCCGTGGAGTATACCAATTTCAGCAATTGCTTGGTGATAAACACCGCCGTAAACATGCTGACCAAAATACCGATCATCAACGTCAACGCAAAGCCTTTTACGGTTCCCGTGCCGACAATAAACAGCACCAGCCCCGCAATCATTGTCGTGATATTGGAATCCAATATCGTCGTCATCGCTCTTTGAAAACCGTTTTTGATTGACAAGAGAATACTTTTTCCAAGCATCAATTCTTCACGGATTCGTTCAAAAATAATAACATTGGCATCCACCGCCATGCCGATAGACAAAATAATGCCCGCTATGCCCGGCAGGGTCAATGTCACCTTCAGTGCCGCAAGAATAAACATTGTAATCAACGTGTAGACAATCAGCCCCAAGCACGATACAAATCCCGGCACCTTATATAAAACAATCATGAAAATAAAAATCAACAAAATCCCTATCCCCGCGGCAAACATGCTGGAACTGAGCGCATTTTGTCCCAATGTGGGTCCAATGGTTCTGATTTCCACAGGCGTTAGGCTAACGGGCAGCGCACCGCCTTTGATAAGCATCGCCGTCTTGCTTGCCTCTTCCAAAGAAGCCATGCCTTCAATGACTGCCTGGCCGTTGGTGATAACGGCATTGACCCTTGGCGTGGAAATATCTCTGCCGTCCAAGTTAATGGCAATAATCTGTCCGTAATATTTTTCGGTTGCCTCGGCAAACAGCTTTGTTCCTTCGGGGCTAAATGCCAAACTGACCACAGGTTGGTTGACCCCGGCGCTGGTTTGCTGGTAGAGACCTTTTGCGTCTATCACATCTTTGCCTGTCAAAATCACCGTTCCGTCCGGTGCCAAAAATGTCAGTTGCGCCGTGCGGCCTATGATGTCTAAGGCTTCTTCCTGGTTGGCAATATCGGGTATCGAAATACGAATTCGATTGCTGCCTTGCTTGGTAATCGTCGGTTCTTTTACCCCCAAAGAGTCAATTCGCTCTCTGATTATCGTTACCGAACGCTCCACTGCGTCGCTGGTGCCCTCGCCATCTTCCGCCGCTTCCAAAACAACATAAACACCCCCGGTCAAATCCAACCCGTAATTGATTGACGAGGTGACCGGTTTAATATCATAATATCCCACGACTTTGCTCAGCGGCAGACCAAAAAACATCACCGCTGCCAACACTGCGAGAACAACGATCAGCACGCACAGTTTTACGACATTTTTTACACTAATCTTTTGTTGATTCATTGACGAATTTTTAATAAAACTCACCTCATTATCCTGTCAAAACACGTCCTGTTCTTAACAGCACTATTATAAAGCTTTTATAGAGATAGTCAACTTTTTTTCGCATTGACGACTTTGAGTGCCAATGCGTATTCAAGCCTCTTTTTCAATATTTCGCATGCTATTTCGTCTACTTGATGGATGTTTTGGTGCTTTTTGTAACTTGCCGCATAGCACCCGCCACCGCAATGGTATTTTGCCCAACAGGTTTGACATGCTTCTTTGGTCAAAATATTCGTATCGAAAAAATTTCGCCCGATGTCTTGATTTACAATACCCTGCCACACATCGCCCATATACATTTCGTCCACCGAGTCAAATTGATGGCACGGATAAAGCCGCCCGTCTACCGACACCACCATATAATCCGTTGCCGCACCACAGCCCGATATTTTTTTATAGACGCAAGGAGCACCTTCCAAATCAACATAAAAGTGAAAAAATGAAAAGGCTTTGTCTGTTCCTTGCCGTGCCAGATATTCCTTGGCAATGATGGCATATTCTCTGTCAAGTAACGCAATGTCTTCCTCGCTCAGCCCATAGGCAAAACCTTCTTCACTGCTCACAGGCTCGATGGAAATATGCTTTATGCCCAAATCAGACAAATGCACTACATCGTTGGAAAAGTCTTTATTCAGCGCCGTATAGGTCCCGCGCACATAATATTCTTTATCGCCTCTTTTTTTCAAAAATCGGAGAATATTTTTGATAATGATATCGTAGCTTTCTTGCCCTGTGGCGCAGGGGCGCATGGTGTCGTGAATTTCTTTTCTGCCGTCCAAGCTCAACACCACATTGTCCATATGTTCGTTGAGAAAATCTCCAATGTCTTCGTCTAACTTCAGTCCGTTTGTCGTCAAGGTAAATTTGAATTCTTTATCGGTTTGCCTTGCACGCTCCTTTGCATAATGCACCGTTTGTTTGACCACTTCAAAGTTTAGCAGCGGTTCTCCGCCAAAAAAATCTATTTCGAGATTTTTTCTTTTGCCGCTGTTTTCAATCAAAAAATCAACGGCACGCTTTGCCGTGGCTACATCCATCAGTCCTCGTTCTTGATGAAAACTTCCCTGTGCGGCAAAACAATAGGCACAGCGCAGGTCGCAATCATGGGCAACATTCAAACACAGTGCCTTTACCAGACCAAAATTGTCCGACGGCGCATAGATTTTTTCTTCTTCCAGCATCAACTCTTGCGCAATGAGGCTTCTCAATTCCTCGGCGGCTTTTAAAATATCTTCTTCGGGATAAATACCGCAAAAGCGCTCACACAACTGCGCGTCGGTCTCTGATGCAACGGTGCGCGCCACATCATAACCAACCTTGTCGGTTTCAAACAACACGCCGCTGACATTGTCATATAATATACAGATATCATCTTTAATAAATTGGTGCAGCATCGTCACACCCTGAAAACAAACAGTAAATGCTAAGCATTTACTGTTTGTTTTCCTTGTTTTCGCAAGATTGGTTGCCCACGGTGCAAGATGTTTTGCAAGCGGATTGACAAGCCGATCGGCATTCTCCGCATCCTGCTGTCTTCAACTCTTGCGCCTTGTTATTGATTTGTTTGATATGTTTCAATTTTCCGTCCCCCTTATTGCTGTAAAGTGTTATAATTATACCATAATCCTTTAAAAATACAAGCTGGGCAACATATGCCCTGTTTATTTTTGTGCCAAAAGAAATTTTAGAAGATTTTACTGTCTTTTAACACATTTTTAAGAATTTTGTTGTATCATGGGAATTTGAACAAATAAAGAATTAAGGCAAAACCAATGAAACATGTAGGTGTAGACATAGGATCAACAACCGTAAAGGTCGTTGTCCTCGATCAACAATATCATATATTATACAAATACTATGCACGACACTACTCCAAAGTCCGAACCGAAACTTTAGAGGTTATGAAACAAATTCGCTCCTTGTTGCAAAACGAACCTTTTACCATTGCCATTACGGGTTCTGCAGGCCTGGGCACAGCAAAACATACGGGTATTGAGTTTGTGCAGGAGGTATTTGCAACGCGCATTGCCGTGGAACATTTTATTCCTACGGCAGACGTTGTCATTGAGCTCGGCGGAGAAGATGCAAAAATTATTTTCCTCACCGGCGGCAGCGAAGAGCGCATGAATGGCACCTGTGCCGGCGGCACGGGCGCTTTCATTGACCAAATGGCAACATTGATGAACATGAGTGTGCCCGAATTGGACAAGCTCAGCTTCTCTCATAAGAAAATTTATACCATTGCATCTCGCTGTGGCGTGTTTGCAAAATCCGATATCCAACCGTTGCTCAACCAAGGTGCGCAAAAGGCGGATATTGCCGCAAGCATTTATCAAGCCGTCGTGGATCAAACCATCACAGGTCTTGCCCAGGGCAGACGCATTGAGGGCACCGTTGCCTTTTTGGGCGGTCCGCTGACATTTTTAAAAGGCCTGCAAGATCGATTCAGAGAGTCTCTTGATTTACAGGAAAACGCCATCTTCCCCGAAGATGCGCAATATTTTATCGCCATCGGTGCGGCAATGCATTCCGTAAACAGTACCGCCACATCCTATGACGATGTACTGCGCCGTCTCACCGATGCTGCACATGCCAAAACAACCATCGAAACCCTTCCTCCGCTGTTTTCAAACAAAGAGGAATATGAGGCGTTTTTGCATGCCCACCGCACCGACGATGTGCAATATTGTGATATTGCCACCTACGAGGGCGGGGCATACCTCGGCATAGACGCCGGCAGCACCACCACGAAAATGGTGCTGATTACCGAGGATTACAAAATATTGCATTCCTACTATGCCCTCAATGCCGGCGAGCCCATTCCCATTGTTTTAGAACAACTGAAGCAAATTTACGCCCTTTGTGGCGATCGCATTCGCATTCGCGGCTCCGCCGTCACGGGTTACGGCGAAGATTTGATCAAGAACGCATTTCAAATTGATACCGGGCTGGTCGAAACCATGGCACACTTTCGCGCCGCAAAATATTTTAACCCCGATGTAGACTTCATCATTGATATCGGCGGTCAAGATATGAAATGTTTCAAAATCAGAAACGACGTCATTGACTCCATTGTGCTCAACGAAGCCTGTTCTTCAGGCTGCGGCTCCTTCATCGAAACCTTTGCAAAGGCTTTAGGCTACGATATACGCGAGTTTACTGCTCTGGCGCTGCGTTCAACACACCCCGTCAATTTGGGTTCACGCTGCACCGTATTTATGAACTCCTCGGTTAAACAAGCGCAAAAGGACGGCGCCAGTATTGAAGATATTTCGGCAGGACTTGCCATCAGCGTCATTAAAAACGCCCTCTACAAAGTTATTCGAGCCAACAGCGCCGATGATATCGGCAAAAATATCGTAGTGCAGGGCGGAACTTTTTTAAATGACGCCATTTTGCGCAGTTTTGAGTTAGAAGTGGGCAGAACCGTGACCAGACCCTCTATTGCCGGGCTCATGGGCGCCTATGGTTGTGCACTCGTTGCCATGGACCAACAAAAGGAAACCTCCTCTCTTTTGCCCTTGTCGCAATTGGAAAGTTTTACCCACACCTCCAAGGCAACCACTTGCACGGCCTGCACCAATCGATGCAAACTGACCATCAACACCTTTGAAGGCGGTCATAAATTTATTTCTGGCAATCGCTGTGAGCGCCCCCTGGGCAAATCGCAAAAACGTGCCGTGCCCAATATGTATGAATTTAAACTCAATTATTTGACTTCTCTTACACCCAAAGAGGGCAGGTTCGGCAAAATCGGCATTCCCTTTGCCCTCAATATGTATGAAAACCTTCCCTTTTATCATGCCTTTTTAACCGCATTGGGCTTTGAGGTCGTTTTATCTGACGTTTCCACGAGAGAAATCTATCAGCTGGGGCAGCACACCATCCCTTCTGATACGGTTTGCTATCCCGCAAAGCTGATTCACGGTCATATCGAAAATCTGCTTGAAAAAGACCTTACAGTGATTTTTTACCCTTGTATGCCCTATAACTACGACGAAAAGAAGGGAGACAATCATTATAATTGCCCCATCGTCGCCTATTATCCCGAACTGCTCCACGCCAACATCACCTCACTGAGTGAAGTGAGCTATTATCACCCCTATTTGAGCCCGCACGACAGACGCGCCTTTGAAAAGCAGGCATTTGCTTTCTTTTCAGAGCATTATCCGATTACCAAAAAAGAAATCCGCGCGGCAACTAGTGCCGCTTATAGCGCATATGACGCTTATAAAAACGCCATTTACGATTTTGGCTACAAAACAATTAAATATGCCGAAGCCAATGATTTGGATATCATTGTTTTGGCGGGGCGCCCTTATCATGTAGATCCCGAGGTGCACCACGGCATTGACAAATTGATTACCTCTTTGTCTCTAGCCGTTATCAGCGAAGACGCACTAAGCCCTGTTATAGGCAAACAGCCCTCCACCGTCGTCAATCAATGGACCTATCACAGCCGACTCTATGCCGCAGCACGCTACATTGCCGATAAAGAGCACATGCACATGATACAGCTGGTTTCCTTCGGCTGTGGCCTGGACGCTGTTACCACCGACGAGGTGCGTTCCATTTTGGAAGGCGAAGGAAAAATATATACCCAAATCAAAATTGACGAAATCAACAATTTAGGTGCGGCGCGCATTCGAATTCGAAGCTTGCTTGCCGCAATAGACCAACTCAAAGAAAGGAAGGCGAAATAAACATGGCAACTCTACAATACGACAAAACCGGTCGTCTTCTCTTTACAAAAGAAATGAAAAATGAGTACACGTTGCTTATGCCGATGATGCTGCCCATTCATTTTGGTTTTTTTGAAGAAATTTTTAGATTGCACGGATACAATGCCGTTATTCTCGACACCACGGGTCAAGACATCATCGACGAAGGGCTGCGCAGTGTGCACAACGACTTTTGTTATCCTGCGCTTCTTACCACGGGTCAGCTTTTACACGCTTTGAAAAGCGGCGAATATGATATGAACAAAACCGCACTGGTCATGAGCCAAACAGGCGGCGGTTGTCGTGCATCAAATTATATTCACATCATTCGCAAAGCGCTGAAAAATCAAAACCTGGAACACGTGCCCGTTATCTCCTTTAATCTGGTCGGCATGGAAAAAAATCCCGGCTTTAAAATGACGCCCAAAATCATCGCACAGTTGACCTACGCGGTAATTTACGGTGACTTGCTTATGTGGATTTCCAATCAAACAAGGCCTTACGAAAAAAATAGCGGCGACACCGACCGACTGCTTGAGAGCTGGATGCGTGCCATCAAAAGAGAGATTCAAAAATCCACGAGCTTTTTGCCCAAGGCTGCCAATGAAAAGTTTATTCAAATCGTTCGCGACTTTCATGCCATTGAGCGAACGACCCAAGACAAAATCAAAGTGGGCATCGTGGGTGAAATCTACATCAAATATGCCGCATTGGGCAACAACAATCTGGAAGAATTTTTGCATAACGAAGATGTAGAGGTTGTTATGCCGCCTTTACTGGACTTTGCACTGTATTCGCTGAATAATGTGCTGGTGGATTATCGCATCTACCATAAAGGCTATATCAAAACCACTGTCGTAAAGTGGATTTTCCGCTTCATCTATGCGCTACAAGACAAAGTCAACAGCGCCATTGCCAATTATTCCGATTTTCGCCCGATGCAATCCTTCGAGCGCATCAAAGAATTGGTCAAGGGCTATGTCGACACCGGCAACAAAATGGGTGAAGGCTGGTTGCTCACGGCAGAAATGCTGGAGCTTATTGATGCAGGCATTGACAATATCATCTGCACACAACCCTTTGGATGCCTGCCAAATCACATTGTGGGCAAGGGTATGATTCGCCGCATCAAGCAAAATCACCCCGAGTCTAACATCGTTGCCATCGATTTTGACCCCGGTGCAACCAAAATCAATCAAGAAAATCGCATCAAACTAATGCTTGCCACCGCGCGCAGAAACATGCAGTCAACCTCTTGCCGAATTCCGGCTTTAGAGACGGGCAAACAAACAGTATAAGCGTCTCAAAAAAGACAAAAACCTCTCCGAATGCTGGAGAGGTTTTTTATGGTGCTAAAACGGATAAGACAAGGTAGACAATGCCGCTTGCAAAGATTACCATATCCGCAAAATTGACAATGATAAATTTTTTCCCGATGGCAATTTGCAAATAGTCGATTACGCCCCCATGCCTGATTCTGTCAATGGTGTTAGACACCCCTGCCGACAACAGTGCAAGCAGCAGATAAACCTGCACAGAGTCGATACCTAAAACCAATACCTCCATCAAAATCATCCACGTCATTAACGCAAACGCCACAAAAAAAATGGCAATAAAAAACAATTTGGAACGTCTTTTTCCAAACCCCAAAAAGCCTCCGGTGTTGATTACCGGTCGCAAGAACACCTTGCTTGTTCTCGTTTTTTGATATTCGCGCTCCGACCATTTTTTCATTATCCGGTATTTGATGTATTGGTCTGTACCAATAACTATCACAGGCAATGCGCATAGCGAAATAAGATATATATTGTTCATTTTTTATCTCGGTTTTCATTAAAATCTTTTTCATTATATCATGCTTTTTCTCCTCACTCAAAACACCTTACCGCCGATTATGCTGCGGCATTGTATAATCTGCGTGATTTTTTTGTAAATTATTGTAAAATGCCCACATCCATTCAAAACTGTTCGGTATAATCTGTTAAAAAGGAGGAGTGTTTATGAAAAATGCCGATTTAAAAGATTTAAAAAATCTCCACAAAGAACTCTTGGAACTAAAACAAGACATTTTATCAAACGGACAAGAAATCATTTCTCGTTGGTCTGCAGACATCGACGACCAAGACACACTCTACAGCATACAAAATCTCGCTTATTACATGGCTTTTCGCAAAAATGATCTCAGAGCACTTCAATCAAAATTGCAGCGCTATGGGCTCTCTTCCTTAGGCAGATCAGAATCTCGCGTCATTGAAAGCATCGATACCATTCTTGTAAGCATTGCCGCCATTCTCGCAACGAACACCTCTCTTGGATATCCTTCCAAGGAACTATTCTATCGCGGCCAAAAAATACTGGAAAAAAACACCGATCATGTTATCGGTCCTCAGCCAGCTGATCGCTATACACGTATTATGGTCACCCTTCCCACTCAGGCCGCCACCGACAAATATCTGATTTACTCCCTGATCGAAAACGGAACAGATGTGGTGCGTATCAATTGTGCCCATGATCATGCCGATATTTGGAAAAAGATGATTAATAAAGTGAAAAAGGCCAATAAAGAACTCGAAAAAAATTGTAAAATTGCCATGGACATTGCGGGTCCCAAAATTCGCACCAAACGGCTTTTGACAACGCTAAAAGATGTCAAAATCAACAAAAATGATTTGCTTTTTTTGAGCGGAGAAGAATATTTAACGAACTATTATTCCATTCCCGTCGTCGTAGATTGCACTATTCCCGAAATTGTCAAGCACATTAAAGTGGGCGACCCTGTTCATATAGATGATGGTCACGTCCAAGGTGTTGTCGAAGACATCAAGCCCGAAGGCGCAGTTATACGCATCACCCATTGCTTTAAACAAGGCGGCGTGCGCCTTAAGTCCGAAAGAGGTCTTAGTTTTCCGAAATTGGATTACAAAACTGAAATTCTGACTGAAAAAGACAAAGAAGATTTGGATTTTGTTTGTCGCCATGCCGATATCATCGGTATTTCCTTTGTTAAAGACAATGAAGACATTCAGGAAATTCGCGTTTGCAACCTCAGCGCAAAAAAGATGTCAGCATAATGATTAAGATTGAAACACTCGAAATTATTGACGTCCTTCCTTCCGTCATTTTTAAAGCCATGACACAAAATCAAATTTGTGTCATGATTGCTAGGGGGGATCTTGCTGTGGAAGTAGGCTATGAGCGACTCTCTGAATTGCAGGAAGAAATTCAATGGATTTGCGAAGCTGCGCATATTCCTGTTATTTGGGCCACCCAAGTGCTTGAAAATCTCGTTAAAACAGGCATTCCCACACGTGCCGAAATGTCCGATATCACACTCGGCTCCAAGTCTGAATGTATTATGCTCAATAAAGGCGATTATTTAAACGATGCCGTGATATTGCTCAACGACGTGCTGTGCAGATTTGCAAAACATCAATACAAAAAAAGATCCGAAATTGCGTGCCTTGGGCATTGCCGGAAATATGTGGAATCAATAAAAGAGAAGGAGACCTTCTCTTTTATTATGGAAACACTTCTTTTATCAATCATAACTGTGGAAACGCTGCAAGTGGCGTACCTGTCCCTTTGACCAATCAGTAACAGACGCGACGCTGAAGAACAATTCATATATCGCCCGTTTTATTGTGTTCTGATTCCCTTCGGAGAATCCAAAATGCCAAACTCATATCCCTGATCCTGATAATAGCGTATAATTTCGGGCAATGCCTCTGCCGTGGCCGCTTCTGTCTCATGCATCAACAACACAACCACATTTTTATCACTGATGCGCTCTGTGGTGGCACGCACATTATTCATGATCATTTCCACGGTCAAAATGTCTTCACGCACCGAGTCTCCCGTGCTGACATTCCAGTCCAGCCAAGCAAGCCCCATAGAGCCCAGTCGGCTGTCTGCCTCCGACAAATTTTTCCAAGACATATGCCCGCCCGGATAACGATAGGCCGTAAACTCCGGCGCCTGACCCAAAGCCCACTGATAGCGCTGAAGCAGATTTTTTAAATCTTGTATAATATTATCCGCATTGCCGCTGCGTCCGGGATACAAATATCGATAATTATGGGAGTCGCTGTGCAAACCCACACTATTGCCGTTTTCCAACGCCAACTTTACCTGAGCTTCTCTGCCCGCAACATAGCCGCCGATATAAAAGAAAGTTGCGGCAATGTTGTGCGCCTTAAGTGTTTCAATCATTTTCATACCATGTTGCGAATGAGGTCCATCATCAATGGTAATAAAAACAATTTTTCTGTCGTTGGGATAGGTTGCAGATCGACTTCCAAAGCGCAGCCATTCTTGCACCTGCGCCGTCGAATAGATTTTTACCGCACCCATTTCTTTTGCCCGAAAAGCGGGCATTGCCTGCAACAAAGTATCTGCCCTCGGACATGCATGGTTCCGGATCTGCCCAATATGCATGCCACGCCTGCCTGCCATGCATCCTGCTGAGGAAAGCAGGCATATTATTAAAAACAATCCCACACATGCACGGATGATAGTTCTTTTTTTCTGCATCATTTGAGTCCTTTATGATATTACGTGTTATTATTAATTTTATTTTATCATCTTTTGATAAAAATTGAAACCGTCTTTCTTCATATTTCATTTTTCGAAACATTCAATTTCTTTTTGTCTTGCAAACATAAAAAACAGCGAGCCCCTATGGCACTCGCTGTTTTTTATTACATAATTTCTTCTGATATTATCTCCGTCTTTTTTCTGTTTCGATTGACAAAATATGTGATGAGTACAACCAAAACAATGGCGGGCACCGATGCGCCGACAACCAAATCCAACGCAAGGAAAATTCTGTATATCACAAATCCGACCAACCAAATAATCAAATTAATCCAGTCGACACCCGAGGTGATTTTGACTCTTTTGAGCAAGAAATAGTCCGTTGCCAAAATGGCAATCATCGGTGTAAAGCAAGAACCGATCAAATACAAAAACCGGTCAAAAAACGTAATGGGCACAAAGCAGGCAATCAACGTGCCAATGACAGTGACAATCAACGCAATTTTCTTTTCTGTCAGCACGTTGAAGATGGTTCGAAAGCTGATTGCCGCGGAAAGCGCGTCCAAATAGGTTGTGGTCACCGTGGAAAACACAATCACCAACAGTCCCGCAACACCCACGCCCAACAGGCTCATCAATTGCGGCACATCCGCAATGCCCGTGATGATGGCCGCCGCCATGCCGATTAAAAACATCCAACAACTCCCGATAAAATACGAAATATTGCTGATGCGATTTGCCTGCACAGGGTGCTTTGCTTTGCTGGTATAGTCTGCAATGACGGGCACCCAAGAAATAGGCATCGCAATGGATAATTCAATGGCACCGCTAAAGGTCATCTCTCCCGCAACCGCCGCACTTGCCGTCCCCGTAAAAGCCTTATAGGTAAGCACCACACACAGTATTGTCAAGGCAATTACCGTTGTCGAGTTTACTTTTTCCAAAAATTTTGCATCCAACAACACCCAAATCAAAATCAAACCGCCAATGATCAGAGAGCCGATGTAGATGGCTGCTGTGCCGCTGCGTCCCATAATGGCATTGAGCGCACCCGCGCCGTTTACCACCATCACCGCCGTCCAACCCACCAGTTGCAGTACGTTTAACACCGCAAAGAGCGTGCCTCCCTGACGGCCAAAAGATATCTTCAGCGTGTCCATTGCCTTCATTCTTGTTTGCGCGCCGATGTAGCCTGCGAAGTAAAGAAATATCCCTCCTATCAAATGTCCGATTACTATTGACAAAATTCCCTTTTGCCAACCCAGCGGCGCAACCAGTGTTCCCGCCAAAATCTCCGAAATTGAAATTGCCGCTCCCATCCACAACCAACCGTTTCCTATCGTGCTTGTCTTCCTTTCAGTCATCCTTCTTGTCTCCTTTATTTTTATGAAGGTGATCGCTGTCCTACCTACCGCACCGAACACATCTCTATTATTTTGCAAACAATACGGCAACCTTGCAAAAACACCTGCATATTCGTCTTACATCACACACTTTTTTCCAAAGGCACACTTGTCTTTTTTCTGTTTCGGTTGACGACATATGTAATGAGTATCACCAAAACAATGGCAGGCACCGACGCACCGACCACCAAGTCGAGTGCGAGGAAAATTCTGTATATCACAAATCCGACCAACCAAATAATCAGATTAATCCAGTCAATACCCGAAGTGACTTTGACCCTTTTGAGTAAAAAGTAATCGGTCACCAAAATGGCAATCATCGGTGTAAAGCAAGAACCGATCAAATACAAAAATCCGCCGAAATACGTAATGGGCACAAAGCAGGCAATCAACGTGCCAACGACGGTAACGATTAAAGCAAGTTTTTTCTCGGTCAATACTTTAAAGATCGTTCGAAAACTGATGGCCGCGGAAACCGCATCCAGATACGTTGTAGTTACCGTGGAAAATACAATAATCAATAATCCCGCCATGCCGACGCCTAGAAGGCTCATAATTTGCGGCACGTCCGCAATGCCCGTGATGATGGCTGCCGCCATGCCGATGATAAACATCCATGCACCGCCGAAAAAGTATGAAATATTGCTGATACGGTTTGCCTGCATGGGGTGTTTTGCTTTGCTGGTGTAGTCTGCAATCACCGGCACCCAGGATACAGGCATGGCAATGGACAACTCCACAGCGCGGCTAAAGGTCATCTCCCCGCCAATTACGCCCACGGGGTTGCCCGTAAAGGCTTTATAAGTCAGCACCAAACACAGCAACATCAAAGCAATGACTGTTGCCGAATTCACTTTTGCCAAAAGCTTTACATTGAGCATCACCCAAATAAAGATGAATCCGCCGACGATGGCTGAGCCGATGTAGATGGCCTGCGTGCCTGTTTGTCCCATCATGGCATTGAGCGCCCCCGCGGCGTTTACCACCATTACCGCCGTCCAACCGACCAGCTGCAACACGTTCAGCACGGCAAAAAAGATCCCCCCTTGCTGCCCAAAAGATATTTTGATGGTATCCATTGATTTCATTCGCGTCTGCGCCCCTATATAGCCCGCAAAATAAAGAAATATACCCCCGATGATGCGCCCCACCAATATAGAGAGCAGTCCCTTTTGCCAGCCGAGCGGCGCAATGAGTGTGCCCGCCAATATCCCCGAAATGGAGATGGCCGCACCCATCCACAACCAGCCGTTTGACATGGTGCTTGTTCTTGGTTCTGACATTTGCCTATTCTCCTTTATTTTTTGATTGCATCTTATTATTGTCCAACTCTCCCAGCAAATTTCGTCCCTTTAACGCTTTTAAAATGGCATAGGCAAGCGCTGAACCAATTAACGCGCTGAGAAAGAAGCTCGGCAAAAACGCCACCAGCGCCGTCTCTTTGCCCAATATCAACTGTGCAATCAACGTACTGACCACCGCACCCAAAATACCCGTGCCGATCAGTTCGCCCAAAGCGGCCCAGGCCACTTTCTTTTTCCATACATAAAACAATCCTGCAAACAGCGCGCCGATCATGCTGCCTCCAAAGGCAAAAATCGTTCCTGTGCCGATCAAATTGCGTATCAACGATGTCAAAAATGCTGCGGCCACCGCATAGGCAGGACCGAGCCACACTGCCGTGAGCACATTCATCAAATGCTGGATCGGCGCCGCCTTAAAAATACCGATTGGAATAACCACCAAACTGTTGCCGATAACGCTGATGGCAATGATGACGGAAGTAATAACCATTTTTCTTGTTTTGTTCATTTTTTTCACCTGTATTTTGTTACTTATTTTCTAACAATAAAATATTATTGATTTGTCAGCCCGCCGTCTACATAGAGGCTTTGTCCCGTCAAAAAGGAGCTGTACGGACTGAGAAAAAACAACACCGCATCGGCCACATCCTCTGCCTTCGCCAGTCGTCCCAGCGGCGTTTGCGCAAGCACCAACTCCTTGGTCTCTTCTTTTGTATCCGCTGTGGCCTTTGTGGGATAGACCATACCCGGCACCACGGTATTGACACGCACACCCATTCGCCCCAGTTCGTTGGCCATGTTGCGCCCGTAGGCTTCCAATGCCGCTTTGCCCACATTGTACGTGTGATAGGTGACTATAGGTCTTTTTACGAGATTTGAAGAAACCACCACAACTCTGCTGTCTTCCTTTTTTGTCAGCATCTCAAGCGTCAGATTCAACAATGCGTGCAGCGGCGCCACAATTTGCTTTTGTGCCTTGGCATATTCGTCCCAGTTAATATGCCAAGGATAAGGCCTGTTTTGCGCGTCAAATTTATAAGAAAACGCCGCATTAAAGACGATGCCGTCCAGTCTGCCGAACTCGAGTTGAATGTCCTCCACCATTTGCCCTATGGCCGCAGCGTCGGTCATGTCTGCTGCAATGCACCAACCGCCCCCATGGGTGGTTTGGTTACAGTCCTCTTCCACTTTTTTGGCTTGTTCGTGATTTTTCAAATAATTGATAATGACAAACGCCCCATGCTTTGCCAGTT
This sequence comes from uncultured Eubacteriaceae bacterium, assembly GCA_937880125.1. Taxonomy (GTDB): domain Bacteria; phylum Bacillota; class Clostridia; order Eubacteriales; family UBA1433; genus UBA1433. The sequence goes on along the minus strand of CALFLU010000101.1, from coordinate 4,458 downwards.
GTCGGGCCGTCTCTGCGCCAATACCGCTGCTGGCGCCTGTTACCAAAATCACTTGATCTTTGAGCAAATCCGTCATTTTTCTCACCTCTTAATCCGTCGTGGTGCTGTATAAAACACCCTGTTGTTCCGCGGAATATTCCAAATCCACCATTTGCACAAAATCCATAAGACTGTGCCGCCCGTCGTGGTGCCAGCCCGCCTGGGGCAGCGTCATCTCTCCCAATCCGCAAATGCGGCTGATGCCCTCGTTTGCCAAAAATTCGCTCCAGGCAAACAGCTTCTCTGTGGGCACAGCCAGCCCCGCCGTCTGCAAAATCTTGCGCATTTTTTGCAGAAAATCCGATAATTCTTCTATATTTTTGAAAGAAACCACACTGATGGTTCTGTTCAGCGTGCCGGGAACGCCAAGCCTGCCAATATCTTTTTGACAAAACACAGCCCAGGCGCCTTCACGCGACACAAACAGTTCGCTTTCGTCTCTTTCCATCATCTCTATTTCACATTGCCCGATCCACTGACGCTGGCTGCTTTCTTCTCCGAAAGACAACTGCCTGCGCCCATAGCGCTTTTCATCTCTTGCCAGTTGCTGCGCGAGCATGCTGCCCACCTCTCGCAGCGAAATTGCATCATTTTCTTCCACAAAGATGACCTGCGGAGAATAGCACCCCTGCTGGTCATAAAACACAATATCCTTTGCCGCACGGCGCAGTGTATCGCCAATTTTTACATGGTCCAGCGCTTCCCCTGCTATCACAGAAAGACTGAGCTTGTGCCCGTAAGGCAAAAACCGCGTGGTAATCGGCACCTTTTGACGTATTTTTTCCACGGTTTCATTGTTTCCGTAAGCAGCCACCACGTCCGCCATGCCATAAATCGTCTTTTCCGTTTCTTCTTCGCCTCCCTGCCAATAGACCACGGCAAAAGCATTCGCCAATGCAGGCTCGTTTTCCGCCAGAAGACGGGCAAATAACCCCGTCATCAGCGGCTCGGCCGCGGAGACTTTACCAATGCTGCTTGATTTGACCAGGCAGGCCGAAATAAAGCTCCATAGTCCCAACGCAGGCACATTGCCTGCCCAAATATGACAACTGACAGGCATTGCCTGCGCTTTGACATAGCCGCCCGACACACCGGGGCGAAATCCTTCCAATACGGCAGGGTCCGCAAAATCCGCGCTTAAAAAACGGTGTAACTGATGGGCTTCAAAACGCTTTAAATACCTGGTAAGTCCCAGGCGAATTACTTCTTCATCATAGCCCGTTATCACAGGCAACCACTGCTGCGCCAATCGGCGAAGAGGATGCTCTTTGTCCAGCAGCTGTTTGATGGTTTTGTCAACGGCCTCGATGATTTTTGCCACGCTCAGGTTTTGTATTTGTCCGTGACGGGCTTTGAGAAACGTCATCAACTCCCTGCTGCTTTCTTTATTCAAACGCGGCAGGCGCAGTGTCAATTTATCGCCGAAATCAAAGTCGATTTCTTCGTAATGTCCCTGAAAATCTTTCGGTATGTAACCGCCGCTGTAAAGGGTTTTTTCAGCCATCACTGCCCACCGCTTTCATAAATTCTTCCAAACTCAGCGAACAGCCCTTTGCCTCACTGCCCTCTACGCGTCCCAGCAAAACAAACCCGTCTTCCTTTTCATAACCCATGTCTTCCGTCAGCAGCGCAATCACCGAATTGTAGTTTGCCAAGTCATAATGGACAATGACGCCGCACTCGCCCTTTGGCACGTCTTCTCCGCTGAGCGGGTCAATAAACCGCGTGCGCATCCAGTGCGGCCCATACATCGCCGCAGGCACCTCTTGGCTGGACTTGCTGTAATATTCTGTACTCAACTCCGTCATGCCATACATATTAATGCACCTGCCTCGCGGCACACCAAAGGTTTCACTGAGGCGGTCATAAAATTCATCCAAAGTCATTTGCTGTTTATAGGACTTAAACCCGCCGGTGTCAAAGAGCCTGCTGCCCTTGGGCAAAGCAAATTTTTCTTTCTTTTCTTCGAAATAGTCCATTACACGCGCCAGGCTATAGGTGGCGCCCAACAGCAAAAAGGGTTCATCGGCAGCCATCGCAGCTTTTAAATCCGCTGTGAGCGTCTCATAATCTATGTCTTCTCCCTTGATATAAAAATTCGTCTTGCCGATGCCAAAAGCCTTAGCACCCACTTCGAGATAGTGCGCCAGGCTGGAGTTGGGCATATGGCTCTCATCGGGAAACAGCACGCCCATCTTGATGTGTTCAAACTCCTGCATCACCATTTGTTTGAAAAAAGTTTTCATGGATAAATCGTATATCTCCGTGTCGGGGTGATAGTGCTTTCCCCGCACACTCGTCGTGGTGCCGCTGGTCATAAACACCGCGCCTGCCTCGGCAGGGTCAATACAGCTCAGTGTCGTTTCCTTAAAAGCATTAATCGGCACAGCGGGTATATCCCTCCAGGTTTTCACCGTACGCAGTGTCTTGCCCTTTTGCTGGCAAAAACGCCGGTAGGGCTGATTGCAGCGAAATTGATTTGCAAATATTTTCAGCGCGAGACGTTCATATTCTTCCTCTGTCGCTGTCTGTTGTACAATAAATGTTGCCAGTTCTTTTTTAATGCTCTCCATTTCCTGATTCATCATTTTCTCCTTCTGTAAAAAAACACGCCGTTTACGCATAATAAAAGACCGCTTCACATCTGAAACGTCAGAAAATGCAGCGGTCTAAGTACTCTTTTTATCCATTTCGCCACATTCCCTACGTTGGAATTACCCAATTCAGGTTCAAAGGGACATTTCTCAGCCTGTTTCCAGGCACCCCCAGTGATAATCGCATTATATCATATTCTTTTATGATTTCCACATAATTTTTACATTTTTATGAAAAAATTCCCACCTCGGTTTTTTTGTGCGTTATTTAGGCCCACTTATTTTGCCGCGCCGCCGTTCACATTCACCCTTCGATTGAGCAATAGTATGAAGCAAATCGTCACTGCCGCCAACACACCATAGACAACAAATAAATTCACAGGGCTTTGAGCAATCCAACCAAATATCCTTATCACCACTTTAAAAATTGCCCCGTTCCATATCCATTTATCCAAAACAGGCAGCAAGACCAACAGAAACATCGGCACACTGATACTGACAACAACTTTCCCCTTTCGATTTAATCGGTAATAACCCAGTGTAATAAACAATCCGATAAAATAAAACACTGCGGCCCCGAAGAAGTTAAACACTACACCGAAAAGCGCTTTGGTCACTGCCGTATCGGCTGCATTTGCATAGATCAATTCCGACAAACTGCGAAACACCATCGGTCCGTCAATCATTGAAAAAAGCATATTGATCACTGTGTTGACAATACTGATCGCCGCCGCGCAAATCAACCCGTTGGCAATGGTCGCTTTCACGGTCATTTTTCGCGAAATTCCCTGTTGAATCATAAATCGCAGCGTTTCACGATAAATTACAATACCCATCACCAGCATAAACACCATGGCAGATGAGTCCCCCGCGCTGACCATCTCTCCGTTTTGTACATTGCTGCCGGCAAAAACAGTCGTCAAAATAAAAACCAGCACCATCGCCAATGTATAAAAGAAAAAAACTGAAGTAAATTTTTCATGGTTATCGACAATTGATATTTCAGTGCTTTTTGCATTTTCATACGATTTTCCTCTCTTCTTTTTCATCTTCATTCTTGCTGATATTTTCAAATTCGTATTGACCTGTCAGTTGAATAAATATCTGGCGCAAATCCACTTTGCTCTTTTCAAGCCCTACGGGCAACTCTTCACCAAGAACACCTTGGATCGTTGCTGTTTTTAAGCCGCCCAAAGAATGGCTGTATAAAACCTGCTTGCCTTTTACAAATATGTCCAACAGTGCGGCCGGTCCTGAAATTTGATAAGCAGACTGCAATATATTTTCTACAGAGTCGTGTTTCAAAACTTTTCCTTCATGGATAATAACAATATCTTCCAAAATCCCTTCCACTTCTTCTATCAAATGAGTCGAAATGACGATGCCGCACTCATTTTGCGCATATTTCTCCAACAAAATGCGATAAAAAAAGTCGCGATTATTCACATCCAGCCCCAATACCGGCTCATCAAACAGCAAATATTGTGCGTTGGAAGCCAAGGCTGCAATCAACATAAAAATCGACTGGTATCCTGTAGAAAGCTTGCGTATTTTTTGTGTCATCGACAGCTTAAACGCATTGGCATATCGCTTTGCCTCTTCCAAATCAAAGTTTGGATAAAATTCATTTGCCCAATAAAAGGCTTCTTTGACTTTCATGTTCTCGGGATACATATGCACCGAGTGCATGTGAAAAATCTTTTCCTGCGCCTGGGTATTTTCGACAGCGGGCAAATGGTCAATATAGACCTCTCCTTTTGTCGGAATAATGCGGTTGGAGATAATATTGAGTAGTGTTGATTTGCCCGCTCCGTTGCGCCCCAGC
>CALFLU010000100.1 GCA_937880125.1 uncultured Eubacteriaceae bacterium | reverse complement strand
TTTCATCATTGATCCCGGCTTTCCGTTCTTCCGGTCTCTCTTCCATTCTGCTCATAAATCTCAATCTCCGTGTTCAAATATTGCAACTGCGCCAGCTCCCGCTCCGTCATCGCCGCACCGCCGCCGCACGCCTCTCTCATCGCCACTTGTCCATACCCCCATCTCTCTTTTTCTTTTCTATCCATCCAACCCACCCCAAATATTGCTCTCTCCTACACTGTTCCAACAAACATCGATTACTTCTCTTCCTTTTCATCTTCTTAACCCACCCCGCTTACTTCTCTTCTCTATGCCGTGCTAATCCGCACAAATCGAATATCCCTCTCTCTTTCCATCTCCTCAATCCACCCCGCACACTTCTTTTCTCTCTGACCAATTTGACCACCCGCACACATTTCGCCTTCTTTTTTCCCTTTTTGATTCCACCCAACCCCACATCTTCCTCATTTTTATCTTCTTGTTCCGCCCCCACGCATTTCTCTCTTCCACGCCATACCCACAAACACCGATTGAATATCCCTCTCTCCTTCATCTTTCCAACCTGCCTAGCTCTCTTCTCTTCCAATCAATTTGACCGCACTCGCACGCTTTCCTTCTTCTTTTTCTTCTTGATTCCTCCCCACATTTCTCTTATTTTTATCTATTTGACCTCCCCCGTTCATTTCTCTCTTCCATGTCTTTCCACCCGCATCGATTGAATATATCTCACTTTTATCGCTCAACCCACCCCAAACATTCCTCTCTCTTTTATCTTTCCGACCGCACCCGCACTTCTTCCTCTTTCTTTTTTATTCAACCTCCACCCCCGCACAATCTCTTCTCCCTCAATCACTCTTCCATACTCTCTTCTCTCCCTCATCTTACAACTTCCCCGCCTTAATCAGCGCTATCGTCTCCTCTTTCTGCATCTGCGCATAATCCTTGCCGCCCGCCGCCATCTTCTTTTGCGCCCTCTGCCAGGCGCGCTCACTCGCCCGATAAGCCCCCTGCCGCCAGCGCGCCCGCTGCCTCGCCAGTCGCTCCAGCTCTGCCTCCCAGCGTGCCGTCTCTGTGTCCAACGTCACCTCTTCCTCAATATACGCCCGCCGCCGCTCTTCTTCCTCTCCTCTGCCCTCCTGCAAAAACCGCACGTCCTCGCCGCATACCCTCTGCACCTTCATTCGTTCCTCGCCTGCCACACAACGCCTCATCTCATCGACCCCCAAAAAGCCTCTTCCTTTCTCCGTATTCATTTTTTCTCCCAAAATCTGCTCTCGCTTCTCCAATCCTGCCGCCCTTCCTCTCTTTCCCAATTCCGCTTCTCACTTTCGCCTGCTTCCTCTCTTTGCCATATACAACCCGCTTCGCCAAAACCAGTCCCGCTTTGCGCAACCGCCTTCTCCAACCATTTACTCTCCGACAATTCCCCAATTTCCTTCTCTCTCTTTTCACCTATCCCCAAGTATTTCTCTCTTTCTGTCACTCCACCCGCACCGACTGAATATCCCTCTATTTTTTATCTGTTTGACCTCCCCAAAGTCCTGATCTCCCTCGCGCATTTCTCTCTTCTCTTCCAATCCACTTGACCACCCACACGCTTTACACCTTCTTTTTTTCCCTTTTCCCAAACCATCTTCCTCTTTTCGTCTATTTGACCTCCCCCGCACATCTTCTCTTTTCTATCCATCTGACCCACCCCCGCACATTCCTCTCTTCTATGACATACCCACGAGCGCCGACTGCATATTCCTCTCTCTTTTATCTAACTGACCTCCCCCGCTCATTTCTCTCTTCTCTTCCAATCAATTTGACCACCCGCACTCTTTTCATCTTTTTTCCTTACCTTCCCCCGCCACCTTGCCCCCGTGCCTTGGCAAGCTGCGCCTGAAAATCCTCTGCGCCCGCGCGCTCTTCACCTTCCTCACCACCGCCGCCGGCCACACCCCGCCCCAGCCATTTGTCTTCCAGCCGTGCCAGCGTCTTTGCCTCTCGCTCCAAATTTTTCAACTTGTGCTTAGATCTGCGTGCCACCCCCGACGGCGGCGCCTCGCCCTCCCATCTCCGCTCCGTCAAAAACCTCGCCGCCATGGGGATATATCGCTTGTTTTCCGTCCACTGCGCCGAACGCTTGCATTGCGCCACCATCGCCAACACACCCTCCAGCTCCTCTTCGCCAATCGCCGCCGCCTCAAAGGCCGCCTTGGCCGTTTTCTTCGCCTCCTTGCGCGGATAAGCTTGCCAAAATCGCTCAAATAACTCCGCCCCGCTCACAGGCGCACACGCACTTTCCACAGCGCAGTCCTCTGCCGCCGGACACGTGTTGTCTTCTCTAATCTTCTCTTCTCTTATCTTCTCTGCACAGCTAACTTTAGCTTTATGGTTAGCTTTACGTACCTCTTCTCCCTTGGCAATGGCCGCCTGCTTCGCACGATACCCACGCATATAGTCGCGCATATAAGCCGTTTTTTTCTCAATCTTGTCAAAGTTTTGATGCTTGCCCCAGTTCTTCACCACCACCACGCCGCCGCACCGCTCAATCATGCCAAATTCCTCAAACACCTCCAGCGCCCGTGCCACTTCCTGCTCACTGCGCCGAAAAATCACCGCCAACATCGTCTCCGTATACGCCTGCCCGTTCTTCATGACAAACACCCCGCTGTTGTTTTGCTTGCCCGCCAAACACAGCAGCTTCAGCCACAACACCAACAAACTGTCCGCCCCCTCCATCGTCTCAATCAACACCATCTTTTCGTCCTCAAACAAATCCACAACCACCTTTATCCAACGCACGTCCGCCATCTTCGCCTCACCGCCCAATCCTTCCTCCATCATTTTCCCCCCTCTCCGTCCTCTCTCCAACCAACTTCGCCGTACTCTCTGTATCCGTCTTCGCCGTACTCTTTTTATCCATCTTCACTCTCAAAACCTCTTGAATGCCTCTCTCTTCCCTTTTCCCAAGAAATCCTTTTGAATGTCCCCCGCTTAACCAACGCACCCGCCTTCTCTTATACCGATTTAACTCTCCGAAATACCTTTTTCATCGAATCCATTTTGACCACCCGCATATCTCTCTCCCACACCCACCCCCATTCTTTTCTCCGAACCGATTTAGCCTCCCGCAGCTTTTTTTTTCGCCTACCACCCAACCCCCAACGCAATCTCACCGCCTATAGGCTCAATTCCTCTCGCCGCCGCTCATAAACCCACTCGTCATAATCCGCCACACGACCATACAACAACCGCAGCTCGTCCGCCCCGCAACACTCGCAAAACACCTCGCCCTCAATGTCGTAATAATCTTCCAATTCCTCAATCGCCGTGCCGCAATCGCAGCACCGCATGCCCATAAACCCCCTCATCACCTTATCCCGCTTGCGCGTCTCTCCTTTCCGCTTCCGCCTTTTTACGCTCTCCTTGCCAAATTTTCTGCACCTCCTCGCAGGCCGCATCCACAATGCGCCCGCTCAGTGCGCTCTCCTCACCCAAATACCAGCCAATCAATTCCAACAGCACCATCAACCTCACCCCACCATCAGCCTCACTCACTTCACGCACCGCCCGATCCTCATCTCTCTCTTTGATTTTTCCAATCCTCCTCATCTCTCCTCATCGCCGTCTTTCCAACCGCACTCCCTTCTTCCTTCATTACCAAATCCACCACCCCCGATTCTTCTTATTTGCCTGCCCGACAACCCGCATTTCTCCATTGCCGATCCGCTCCCCACCTTCCCATCTCTCTTCTCTCTCGGTTACCTTCTCGATAATTCACATTGCCTTTTCTCTCATTGCGTATTTAACCACCCCCGATTCCTCTCTACTAATTCGCCTGCCCGACAATCCGCATTTCTCCACTATCGTTTTGACCTCCCCCTATTCCTCTCTTATTATTCGCCTATCTGACAAACTGCACTGCCCTCTTTCTCTTTGCCGTTTCCACCTCCCCGCATTCCCTTCTTCTTTCTTCCCTTCCGCCCTTTGAACACATCGCACTTCTCCATTGCCGATTTGGTTCCCCGCATCCCCTTCTTCTTTCTTTCTTCTTACCATTTGTACAACCCACACACCCTCTCTTCTTTTTCCTTTTGCCCTTTGGACAACCCGCTCTCCCTCATTTCCGCTGTTTACACGCAACCCTCACACCTTCTCTTTTCTTTTCCGCCCTTTGGACAAACCGCATTGCCTTCCTTCTCTTTACCGTTTCCACCTCCCCACACACCCTCTATTCTTTCTTCCCTTCGCCCTTTGAACAACCGCACTTCTCCATTGTCGATTTAACCTCCCCCATATCCCTTTTTCTTTCTTCCTTCCGACCTTTGATCAACCCCCGCTCACTTCTTCCCACCTGCCTGCATACCGTTTTTCTCTCTTTGCGCCTGCCTCCACCCCACCCCCTGAGCCAATCCCCTTACCTCTTTTTTTCTTCCGCTTCAGCCTCCGGCGCAATGCCAAGCTGCCCGCAAATTTTTTCCCGCACCGCCGCAGCCTTGCGCGTCCCCTTAAAAATCTCGTACAAGTACCCCAAACTAATCCCCGTCTGCCGCGCAAACTGCCCCAACTTCATGTCCTTTTCCAACAGCGCCAAACGCACCCGCTTTTCAAACTCCGTCATGCCCTTTCTCCTTTCTGCTGAATATTTTCATCTTTTTTGTTGACATCTCTGTCAAAACATCGTAATAATGACAGTATCATTTTTTTGTCCCATTTATTCTGAATAATTTCAGTTACTATCGCTATTATACTGAATATTTTCGCGTTGTCAAGTATGATTCAGAAAATATTCAGCGGAGGCAATCATGGATCTCTTAACAAAAGTAAAGGCCCTTTGCAAAGAGCACAACATCACGCTGTCAGAGCTCGAAAACGAGCTGTTTTTTTCCCGCGGCTCCATCTCCAAATGGAACCGCAGCATGCCCGCAGGCGACAAAATCCTCGCCGTGGCGCAGCGTTTTGATGTGACCACCGACTATTTGCTCAACGAAGACGCCGACATCTACACCCTCGCCGCCCACCACGACGGCGAAAACTGGAGCCGCGCCGAGCTCAAAGAAATCGAAGAATTCAAACGCTACGTGCGCAGCAAACGCAAATAAGCCCTGAGACAAAAAAGACCCCCTAAGGTCTTTTTTTATATCGAAATTCCCATTTTGCCGTAGTATAATAAAGACAAGAAACGTTTCTCCCTTTGTACGTACGCCTCTTGCCGCACCGCATCCTTTATTAACGTAACACCCGCGGTTTTGTGCCGTATTTTGCTTCAGTCACGTTCACGTATTTTAAAATCTTGAAAAAAACGGAGGTAGTCTCATGTTAGGAGCCATTGTCGGCGATATCGTCGGCTCAATCTATGAATTTAACAACATCAAAACCAAATCTTTTCCGCTCTTTAGCGAACATTGCTTTTTTACCGACGACACGGTCATGACCGTTGCCGTCTCCGAGGCCATTAAAAAGGGCGCGACACCCGATAACTTTATCGATGAAATGAAAACCTGGGGGCGCAGCTACCCCCGCCGCGGCTATGGCCTGCGCTTCGATAACTGGCTGGTATCCGACAACCGTAAGCCCTACAACAGCTGGGGCAACGGCTCTGCCATGCGTGCGGGCCCATGCGGATGGGCCGTGGGTGTTGATATCCCCTTAGAACAAGGCACCCTCAAAGTCGCAGACCTGGCCGCTGCCTCTGCCGCCGTCACCCACAACCACCCCGAAGGCATCAAAGGCGCCAGGGCCGCCGCCCTAGGCGTCTACTTCATGCGCTACGGCGCCAAACACGGCGATATTAAAACCTATAAAACCCTCTATAAAGACTACATCACCACCCACTATGGCTATGACCTTGAGCGAACCTTGGACGAAATTCGCCCTGTCTACTATTTTAACGAATCTTGCCAAGAAACCGTGCCCGAGGCCATCATCGCTTTTCTCGAAAGCACGGACTTTGAAGACGCAATCCGTAATGCCATCTCCATCGGCGGAGACAGCGACACCGTCGCAGCCATCACCGGCGCCATCGCCGAAGCCGCCTACGGCATCCCGCCCTCCATTCGCACCAAAACTCTCACCTACCTGGACGACACCCTGCGCGCTGCCCTTACCCCACCCACCCCCTAAACAAATCAAACAGATAAAATACCCATCAAAAAAAGACCCCCTGGGGTCTTTTTTGTTGAAAACAGTCAAACCTCCCCGCCACCCATCTCTTTCTTTTTTAACCGCTTATACTTTCCCATCTTCCCAACAACTCCTTCCCCGCCACCTGTCATGCCTCTGCTCTGACTGCTTCGGCAGCTCATTTACACACACTATTTATCATGCTAAATTGAATGCACACACGGATTTGCATAAAAAAAATTCACAACTGTTATTTTTTCATATAACAGTCTCAGAAAACGTATAGGGAGCCGTAATTAGTTAGCCCTTAACAAGGGTGTGTAACTTTCTCATTCATCGCAATATCTTTATTAGCGCATTAATAATACTGTCTATTTCGTCTAAAGTATTACTTTTTCCGAGAGATATACGTATTGTTCCCTTTGCATGTGCCTCATTTAACTTTATGGCTTGGAGTACGTGAGAAATTTCTGTATTTGTACTATTGCAAGCCGAACCGGTAGATATGCTTATGCCGGCTAAGTCCATTCGATGAAGAATTTTTTCTCCATCAGCACCGTCAAAAGAAAGACTGACGAGCCCTGGAAGAGTGTTGTCACCACCATTGCGGATAAACGGTATTTCTAAGGAACAAAGTGCATCGAGTAGTCTAAACTCCATTGAGCGAACAGAAGCGATATTTTCGTTTATAGTGTCACAATTTTCTTTTAACGCAGCCGCCATCCCAACAATTGATGCAATATTTTCTGTGCCTGCTCTATATTGATTTTCTTGTTTTCCTCCATCAAGATATGGCAATATCTCTACACCTTTCCGTATATATAAAAAACCTATACCTTTTGGACCATTAAATTTGTGCGCAGATGCAGAGAGCATATCCACGCCAAGCTCTCGCACATCAATATTTACATGGCCAACAGCTTGCACTGCATCCGTGTGAAAGAGCGCCCCGTGCGAATGAGCCGCTTTACATAATGCCTTGATGGGCTGTATGGTTCCTATTTCATTATTAGCAAGCATAATTGATACGAGACGCGTTTTATCACAAAGCATTTCGCTCAATGTTGTTGGCAGAATAACTCCTTGTGGCGTCGGCATAAGATAGGATACATAATAGCCAAGTTGTTCAATTGCCGCACATGAACGAAGAACAGCATGATGCTCAAATGCAGATGTGATAATTTCACCTTTTCGACAATCAGAAAAAGCCGACCCTTTGATGGCCCAATTGTTGCTTTCCGTGCCGCCGGAAGTAAAAAAAATTTCTTCCGGGTTTGCATTGATGCATTCTGCAATGATTTTCCTTGCATCAAAAAGAGCTTTCTTTGGTTTCCTTGCAAATGAATACAGCTGTGATGCATTGCCGTATTCCCCAAGTAACCATGGCATCATGGCTTTGAGAGCAGTTTTACTCAATTGTGTTGTTGCAGCGTTGTCAGCGTAAATCATCTTTGCATTACCTTATTTAAAAAATGTACAACCATTCTCTTTAAATTCAATAATTTTTATGATTAAATCATCAATATCACATTCAAAATCGTCAGCCAAACAATGTAAACACAAGTACTCTCTTGCATCAGCATCTAACAATTTTTTATTTAAAGCAATCCAATCTTTTTTTAACCCGGCTCCACAATACTTGCACACTTTATTGTTTTTCACGATATTTCTCTTTTACCTGAATATCCGGGATTTTTTTCCCTCCAAATTCACCGTAATCGATAATTCCCAACTGAGTCTTAATAACACCCCTCATTGACTTTGCCGGCTCCAAACAATACGTAATGAATTCACCTACATCTAATTTGGAAACATCTGTAGCATTTGGAAATAAAAGCTTTAATAACCCCGTACAAATCCTCTTGATAGCCTCTGTGTCACGAGTTGCAGAATTTTTTGGCAATACTAAGAGCTCGTCAACCACTGCTCTGTAGGCAAGTTCATCACGTAACATATGCATAATTTCACCAAAATATTCAGTATTCAATGCCCAGCCATTTGCTTTCAAGTTTTCTCTCATTTTGGGGATATCCCATCCCCTAATAAAGCCATGAAACCTATCAAGAAGCGCCGATTCATGAAAAATATCCGGCAAATTAACAAACATGTTTTGATTGGTGTTCATCAATTCAGAATCAATATTTCCCAAAAGAATAAGACCGGCATCCCCAACTCCTCTGCTGTCACCAACACGATATTCTCCACTTTCTAAATAACCTTTTAAAGCTCCTTGCATTTCCATTGTATCAGTAAATCTGATGCTTTGTACTTCATCAAAAGCAACATAGTCATATCGTGATACCAAACCAGGTGTTTTTTTACTAATATCATAAAACATCTTTGCTCTGGAAATGCTGCCGCCGCTTACCAGCCACCCATATTTGCTTATTTGTGCAAAAATATAAGATTTTCCGGTCTCTTTTGGAGCCAATTCTATCAAATTGAGTCGTTTTTCGACAAATGGCAAAAGACGACTGATCATCGTTAATTTCTGTTTAGTGCTTGCATAGCCAAGCGGATTATAATCAATTGCACTTAACAGTACGTCAATCCATTCTTCGATTGTAAAATTATTTCTGGCCTCAATAAAATAATCGATATCAATCGTATACGGACAAAATGGAGTAAAATGAATTAATCGAAAAATATTGTTTTTACCATTGTCATCTAATTCACATATCAATTCTACAATTCCCCATACCTCTGTCGGAGATAATAAATAATCTTTGTTTTCTTCAATCACTGGCCAATCAACAACAGTTTCATTTTTCTTTTTCGGCACCCCAAAATCCGGCAGCGAAAAAAGTGCCTTGCGCGTCGCTGTGTCAAAATCAATTTTTATCTTAGCAAGAAAACGTACTGACTCATTGTTGTACAACAAATCAACAAGGTATTCATTCCATTGTTCCTTTTTAGGTATAGTGCGCTTTACATACGCAGTAACTTCCTCCTTGTCGATTTTTCCTTCTGCATTGGAAAACCGCATTACAAGCCAATCGCGCATATATGACGGCAAACTCAATGCCGAAAAAAATTTGGAGTTAGCGGAAGACTTATATACGAGCACATCGCCAAAGTGTTGTTTTAATTTTTTTTCAAGTTCGTTATTTTCTGGAATTGAGCCAACCTGTGACGTTTCTCCCGAAAAAAACTTATTTTCTGTAGAGCCCATAAATCATTCACTCTCCTTGCTTTAAATTTCAAATTTTTTATTTCTTGACAGAGGACGTTTGATGGAAAAATTCTTCTCACAAATTTTGTTGTTACCTACATATATTATTGCAATAAATTCTGTTTCTCCATCAAGTGGTTCATATTTAAATGTATATCGTTCTTCGTGTTTTTCACATTTTTTTCTTTTGCCTCTCACACTCACGTACACACTCTCAGTAATAGCACTTTCAAATTTAAATTCTATTATTACTGTTTTCGTAAGATTGTCCAGTTTCAGTTCGTTACTTTCCAAAATAATTTTGTTTGCAAACTCTTTGTCACTATTATCGCTCAATTTTTCTATAGAAATAAGGGGCAAAAGCCACTCTTCAATAGATGCTCCTCCATGAATTTCAATTCCGGGAGCACCTTGCTGCGCAAAACGGGTATAGTCTGCAAAAATAAGTCTATCATTTTGCTCTATGGCCATGGGCACATCCTCAGCAATATTTGTTCCTTCACAATAACGACCATGATTATAAACAATATTTCCCTGTGCAGATACCTTTTGATCAAATGTCGTCTCGCGAATCAACACGGCCAATCTGCTTGTCCCATGATCAGAGGTCAAAATAATCTTAGATTTTCCGCTTTCAAAAAAATCCTCTATTTTATTTGTCAATGCGTCTAAAATATCCATTTCTCGAAGAATATTATTCGGATACGAGCTGTGGCCATGTTTTAAATCATCTAAATCTCGTATTTCTTCCGAGATACTCTTATCCTTTAAAAAATCTTTATTATTATCAGTCGTTGATGGCAAATTGCAATATCCGACTTCATAATTAATTATATAATTTTTTCTACAAGCATTATCTAACTTATATGCCAAATAATCAATGTATTCTGCACCCATTGCATCAACAAATACTATAGTACTGTTTGAATCATATTTGTCATTTACCGCAAAATTTCTGGGTTTTAACCCATAAACAGACTCGCCTTTTTCACGCGCGATATTTTTCACTTCTGTTAAAAAACCTTCTGAGAGACTATTCGTTACCTTATGCCATCGATATTTATGAAAATAATTCTTATGCTTTGCAGTTAATCCGTTTATTGCGTAGTCACTATCATATAGAAGATAATTCGCCAATGCAGGGTATGTCTTTCGCAATATCGCAATAATTTCTTTATTCTTTTCATATCCATATCCGCATAATCGTTCAAATATAGCTTCTATTTCTTTGGGTGATAAATCTGTTAGTATGCGAAGGACATCAGGCGTCTCCATATTTTTTACAGCCTCCCAAAAGGATGAGGGAGCCGATAAATTCAATTGCGCAAGCACAGATCTGCGCTGCAAATAAATATCATCAAAAGATACCTTGTTAAGATGTTCAATAATATTGCAAAATATTAAATCTGTAAATTCTTGAACGTTTCGAGCATTTTGGGCACATTCATTTATATAACCTTTTTCAAGTTGCAATCTCGTCCACATCCATAAAAGCCATTTTTGAAAATCTAAATACGATTTCCAATTCTCAAACAACTTTGAAGTATATTTATGTGTCGACAGCTCGCTGCAACACGCCTTCTCAAATGTCTTTTCTTTTGCCATCAGTCCAGCAAGCTGATTCCATTCAATTTCTGTTCCGTCACTTTTTCGAAATTGAGCAGGCAAACCATAGTGAAAGCGCAATAAATCAAATGATGAAACAATATTGCGTCACAAAGCGTTCATGGGCTTCCGCCAATTTTTCCTGCACATAAATCGCTGCATACCCTGCACCGAAAATCATCTCCGTATCCGGCATAACCCTGTATCGTATCGTCATATCGACGCTGTTTTCTGCATCAAAATGTTTTTCCCCCTCCACAACAGGCATATGATAAACGGTAATTTCAAAGTCTTCATCATCGTTGAAAATATGCTCCGAAACAAAATAATCCACATCTTCTTCCAACCCCCGAATATACCTGTCAATACTGTGTCCGACAATACCCAACCCGTAGCGAAACCCAAAAGGGTCTATCAGCTCCATGCCTTGCCCCGCAAACATTTTTTCATCGTTCATCTCTGTTCCTCATTTTCCTTTGGCACCTGCTTGTTATCATATTATATCACTGCCATGTCTCGTTAACCCCTTTTTTATTACCCCCGCTGCCCTCTGGATATCCTCCTTGCACAATTCATCTGATTTCCTCCATGCCCCCACACTCCTTGGATATCCCACTCTCGCAGTCCATCTGACTTCCCCCGCTGCGCATCTCTTTCTTTTTTAGCCGAGCAAACTTCCCCCATATCCCAAACCATCCCTTTCCGCTGAAGCCGTTTGACCTTCCCTCGCTGCCCTCTGGATATCCCCGTTCGCGCAGCAACCTTTCTTCCCGCCAAACCAACTCTCCGCCCGATAACCGACCGAACAAACCGCATCGCCCACCCACCCCCTAAACAAATCAATAAAATACCCATCAAAAAAGAACCCTCGGAGTCTTTTTGTCGCCTGCTATAGATTGCTTCCATATCAAAATCAATCCTTCCTTTCCACCGCCCCTTTTCCCTATTCCCCTCCTTTATTTTTATTTCCTTTCTACAATTTAATTCGCACCTCCACGACTTTCCCTATCACTTCAACAGGTAATTCTCTTATCTTTTTCAAGCTGAAAAATACAGGCTCATAAGTGTTATTTGTAGGAATCAACATAACACCGCCGTCCACCTTTTTTATTTTCTTGATTGTAGCATCTTCCTCATTAATCAAAACGACTGCAATATCCCCGTCTTCAATGCCCGATTGCTTGCAAACAATGGCAATATCTCCCGCTAAAAACCTCGGACCCATGCTGTCATCTCGAACACGCAGAGCAAAATATTCTCCGTTATGCGCCATTTCGGGCGTTATTTCTTCATATTCAATAATCTCTTGCACCGCTTCAATCGGTATGCCCGCCTGCACCCTACCCAATACAGGCACTAAAACGCCTTTTGACGTAGGAATATCTGCGCCCAAAAGATAATCAATCGTTGTTTGGAATAATTTTGCTAATTTTTTTAGCGTTTCGTGGTCGGGTGCTCTTTTTCCTAACTCATATTTCCCATATGTTGATTGGTCGATATTGATTAGTTCTGCAACTTCTTTTCTTTTTAAATTTTTTCCTTCCCTTAATGACTTTAAGCGTTCTGGCAACAACGTAATCCCCACCTTTTTTACCTATATTATATAGACAATTTGTCTACTGTAAACATCTAGAAATAAACATAGCCAGAAGGGCTACTGCTTTAGAGAGCGATATTGACATATGGACGTATCGTCTATAATGTGAAGAAACTAAAAGAAGGTGAGATATTGAGACTTTGGTTTAAGGATTTAAGGTTGGGGAAAAAACTATCCCAAGCGGAGTTAGCCGACTTGTCCGATGTCGATGTAACAATGGTAAACAAAATCGAACTCGGCGAACGTAGACCATCTCCAGAACTTGCTCAAAAGCTGGGTTTAATTTTAGGGATTAACTGGACTAAATTTTACGAATAAAAGAAAAGAGTAACCAATCATGAAATACCGATTATTGAGGGCGAAAATGATGGAAGGAGGCATAGACCAAAAGTATTTAGCGAGAAAACTTGCCTTGTCTGTCCCCTGCTTGAGCGGAAGATTCACAAGCAAATCCCCGTGGAAACAAGACGAGATGTACCTCACGATGGATATTTTGATTATCCCACACAAAGAAATGCACAAATATTTCCCGCCGAACGGCGAAGAAAGGAGTTAAAGATGATGTACCTTGCAATTTCAACCCACGCACCCGCGAAGGGCGCGACCTAAAGCGTTTGAGCGTTTTTACTTTTGTGTTGCATTTCAATCCACGCACCCGCGAAGGGTGCGACGGTGCCTCATCCAGACGCTCAAAAAAACAGCTTCATATTTCAACCCTCGCACCCTTAAGTGCGTATCACCTTTTTGTTATCTGTTTGATATTTCGCAACCCTCATACCCCAACACCACAACCAACCTTCCCATTTTCATAGCCTCCGTGATGCTATTTCACCCCAACCAACACCCCGCCCCCTACAACCCCAACCCTTCCACCCACCGTGCCAGCTCATCCTGCTTCACGTTACTCCGAAACACCTTGCCCGCGCGCCAGCCCCCCGCCCCGGGGCATACCTGCCTCAGCCGCTCTTCGGTCTTGCCCATGCCGCTGCCCCCCGACGTGGCAAAGGGTACAACGATTTTGTCCGAAAAGTCATAACTCTCCAAAAACGTCTCAATAATCCGCGGCGCAATATACCACCATATCGGAAAGCCCACAAACACCACGCCGTAAACCTCCATGTCCGCCGCCTGCCCTGCAATGGCAGGGCGTGCCGCCTCGTCCTTCATCTCAACGGTGCTGCGGCTCGCAGCGTCCATCCAGTTCAAATCCTTTGCCGCATAGGCCACCGCAGGGGCAATTTCGTATACATCCGCGCCCGCCGCCTCCGCCAGCGCCTCGGCCACCTTCGCCGTCACGCCGCTGCAGGAAAAGTACGCCACCAGTATTTTCTTCTCTTTGTTCATCTTCGTTTCCTCGTTTCTTTATTCAACGTGATGGTCCATTCGCCCGTCCAACATGCTCAAAACCTCTTTTCTCGCCCACACCCGCTACTTCAGCTGCGCCGTCAAATTCTCATACAACCCGTCCATCTTCTTGAGAATCTCGCCGCTCTCATCCGTCAGCCGATAGGCCGCTGCGTAGGCAGTCGGCGCCCTGTAGCCCACAAACACACCTTCGCCTTCCTCAAACACCGCTATGCGCAGCGGCAGCTCAAAGGATATCTCAGGGTTGTCTTGCATCAACTTGGTGCCCACGGCAGGGTTGCCGAAAAACAACACCGTCGCCCCCGCCAGCGCCATTTTTGCCTCTTGGGCATTCTTACGATGATCCGCTTCATAAAAAATCGTGAGTCCTCTCTCTTCCATCTCCACCTTCAGCCTCTTCACACTCTCTTCCAAACCGTATTTTGACCGTATCTTTTTCATATTTTTCTCCTTTTTGTACTGTTTTGCCGTGCCGAAATGTCTTAGGCTTTGCGTATCGGGTGCCTGATCACCGTTTTCAATTTCTCGGGCGCGGTTTTGTGAAAATCCGACAAATATATTTCATGATGCCGCCTGTGCTCGCTCAAGTCCGTGCAATATCCCATCTCTTCGGCATAGGCATGCATGGCGGCGATGGATTTCGGCTCGTCGTCAAAGGCGCCGATGTGCATCATTTGCACACAAAGTCCCTCTTCCACGGTCAAAAACTTCGCGGAAGAGCAATCCGTTTTTTTCTTTGCCGACGCTTCGTCCACAGCCCATTGAAAGTCTCTTTCCGTCACAAAATCGGGCAGACGAATCACCGATATCCAATGAAATCCCGCTTTGTTCGCGTAGTCCGCATCTTTCCTGCCCTCTTGCCACCAAAACCCTTCCAGCGGCGGCACCACATATTCCTCAAAACCCTCGATTTTATGCGTCGTTTTGTGGCTCATCTTCAAGGTATACGCCACTGCGTACAACACTTTTATCGCCCGCTGATATGCCCCGTCTTGGTCGTTGGGGTCCCCCTTGCCCGCCACCGCAATGTAATTCATTTTTGGAATCGTCACAATCGAAGGCCTGTTTGGGGGCATATACCACTCCTTGAATTCTTTTTTAAAATCAAATGCCATTTTCTGCGCCTCCTTTGAATTCAATGCAAAATTTAACGCTCTTTTTTGCAATCATTTTGCCCCTTCGCCTTACCCCTGCCCCCACACCCAATGCCCTTTGAATACCCCGCTTGCACAGTCTGTCTTCTCCTCCTCAAGCCGTTTGTCTATCTCGCTCATAGCTATTTGACTTCCCCAAGCCGTTTGTATATCTCGCTCATAACTATCTGACCTCCCCCAATTCCCTTTTCCCTTTGGTCTATCCCTCTCTCGCAGTCCGTTTACCGCCCCCACAGCCAACACCCCAACGGTTATCCCGCTCACAGCTATTTGACCTCCCCCATAGTTTGTATATCCCACACTCACAGCAGTTTAACCTCCCCCGATCCCCTTAGGTCTATCCCTCTCTCGCAGTCCGTTTTGACTTCCCCCACAGCCCATACCCCAACGGTTATCCCTCTCGCAGCTACCTGACCTCCCCAACCGTTTGTATATCCCGCTCACAGCCTATCTGACCTCCCCCAATTCCCTTTTCCCATTTGCATACCGTTCTCTCTTAATTCGTCTGTATGCCCCGCCTTCACCACTCCGCACCCAAATTATATCCCACGTTCGCAGCGCCTCTCAACCTTCCCCACCCCCCCGCGCCGTTTGTCTATTTCACCCAACCCTTATCCATCCAATATTGCAAATCCACCGACCGACTTTGCCCCGCGGGCAGTTTTTTTAATACACTCTCTTGTAATTTTTTGCCGATAAAAAAGTATATTTTCGTTTTTAGACTTTTCTTGACCGGCGCAGTACCTCGAAACCTTCGGGCAAATGCCCGCAGTTTTGTTTCCATCTTTTTCTTTCTTTCAGCAGAAATCTCGTCCCACAAAACACCTTCCATCATGCCAAAGCCAATGCGCTTGACTTTAGATACCCCCAACCATTCCATGCTCGTCTTTACGTCGTTTTGCGCTGCCCGGTTCGGCGCACCCACGCTTTGTGTCAAAATCACCGCCGTTTTGTCAAACAGCGCAGGCTCCGGCCGATGGGCAAACCAGTGTACGCCAAAGTGATCCAACAATGCTTTTACCTGTCCCGGCGTCCTTAAAACATAAACGGGATACGCAAACACAATCAAATCCGCCTCCACCATCGCCTGCCAAATCGGACGCACCTTTTCATAATGCGGACACAGCCTCTCATCTTCCAAAAAACAACGCTTGCACCCCGTGCAGTATGCAGGCGCGTCCTTGGGCAAATAAAATTCTGTCACCTCGCTTGCGCCCAACTCGTCCAAAAACATCTCCTTCAAATGATACGTACACCCTCTTATGTCCGTGCCGTTAATCACAACACACTTCATGACAGTTCCTCCTCTTTTTCTGTTGTCACTCTATTTGACGGCGCAGCATACACCCTCATCATGCACGCCCGCCCTTCACGCACTCATGCAAACCCACCCCCGTTTTTCCCGACTCCCTCAAATCTCTCTTTTAATCCCACCGCGCTACTTCGCCTCCTTCGCACCGACGTCATTGAAAAGCTTTTTCCGCAAATACAATGCGTACAGCACCAAAACCGTTCCCTGAAAAATACCCAACAAAACGCCAAAAACGCCCTGGTTGGACACGGTAATCAGCGAAAGAAAGTTATGCAAAAAATGCCAGACCACAACGATTCCTATGCTGCCGCTCAACATTCTGATCTCAACGGCAACAACACCGAAAATAAACGCAAACACCACTTGCAAAATCGTCATCCCCACACTCGCCCCGGCTAAAAGATTGAAAAAATGTCCTACACTAAACAAAAACGAAGAGAGTAAAATGGAAAATACCCTCCCATTACTCCTCAAAATTCGGGGAATGATTCCTCTAAAATACAACTCTTCCGCAAACCCCACGCTGCAATATCCGACTCCTTGCTAAAACCGAGAAGCAACGTACAGGCTTCAACCAATACAATCGGCAAAAACCACAAATATCGGCTGCCGTCAAGTGGGCGAACCCTGCGCATACCCACATCTCCCAATGCGCCAAATGCTCTCTTGGCTATAATGAGCCCAACCAGGCCTGCAATCACAAAAGCCGCTGTCTGAACCAGCCTGCCCTGCAGTGTGCTAAGCTGCAAAACGCTGATAATCGCGCCCGACACCACAGGAAAGACCAGCATCAACATTGTAATAAGAATCGAAAATACCAAGGGATGTTTTTTCATGCTTTCAAAATCCTTCCTGCCATAATCTGCCGAAACGCACAGCCCAAAACCAACCTCCTGTGCAAAATCGCTTTGCAATCACGCCCCGCTGCCGCAAAAATAACCCTACCGTCCACTCACTTCTACCCGCGAAGGGTGCGACTTCAAGCGCCCCACCGTCCATAATGGCATCCTTATTTCAATCCCCGCACCCCGAGGTGCGGCTACATCACTTCCGTTACTCTTTTGATTTCTCGATATCTTGCAGTGCCCTTCCCCCAACCTCAACGCAGCAACTTTGCCGTGAGAAAATTTGTATAAGGACGGCTCATTTTCCACTCACACACCCGCCAAGGTGCGACTCGCAAAACCGAAGGGCAACTTTTCTCTGCCCCTTAAGCCTGCCCATCTCCGCATACCACAAAACCAACGTGCGACTTTTTCTGTCCACGCTGCGTTATTTTTGCTGACGCGCAATTGGTTTTCACACCCGCATAGATGCACTCCACTTCAGACATTTGCATCCTTTTCACTTTCCCACACCCAAGGAGATTTCTTTTGCATCGCAAGCTGCCCTCCCCCATCTCCCCATACCCAATGGATATTCCGCCTGCACAGTCCGTCTCGACCTCCCTCAATTCCCTTTTCCCTTTGGTTTATCCCTCGTTCGCAATTCGACTGCCCCCTATCCCAACATACCCCTTTGAATATTCCACCTGCGCAGTCCGTTTTTACCTAATCCAACCCCAATGCGCCCCTATGCTACTGCCAAACCTTCACTTCCGCAGGACCCGCCGCCAGCTTTTTCTGCTCCGCCTGCTTTGCCTGAAACGCGGGGTCCGACACATGCTTTTTCAGCGCCTCTTCGCTCTGCCAAACCTCAAAAAGCATGATTTTGTCGCTGTCGGGATAGGTCAACACCTCAAAATTCACGCAACCTTCCTCAGCCAACGCCGCCTTGTCGTTTTGCAGCAGCATCTCCACATACGCATCCTTCTTGCCCTCCGCAGGGGTGATTACCACCGTAATAATATGCATCTTCCTACCTCCGTTTTTCATTTATTTTGCTGTTATTATACCACGTTTTCGCCGATTTCCGCCCACACATCACACCTTGCCCACCCTTTTTCGCCTCTTGAATGCACCGCAGCCTCCCTCTGCCTTTCTCAACCGCACCCTTTTTTCCCACACCCATATAACCCCAAATCCCGATTTTTTTCTTCCCCAATTCCCCTCGCCCTTCTCCTCCCTTTCAATCTCCCATATCCTCTCTCACAGCCGATCTAACCTCCCCCGATTCCCACTACCCCTATCTTTCTCTGTCGCTCTTCTCGACCTCCCCGTATCAATTCGATTCCACGCAACCGACTTGATTCATCGCAACCAACCCCTACAATCTTCCTCTCTTTTACCTTCCCTCAATTTTCCTCAACAGCCGATTTGACCTTCCCCGATTCTCCCTGTCTTTCTTATCCTTTCAACCTCCCACAGCATTCCTCTCCTGTTTTTATATCGTCTTAACCCGCCCCGCTATCCTTCTTATTTTTATCATTTTAACTTCCCCCAGCCCCATTTCATTTCCTGCAACCCCTTTGTTCTCTTGCAGTCCGCCTTTTTTTCTTCCCAAAAAAACAAAAATTCCCCCGCTTTTTCTCCTCAGCGACAGAATTTTTTTTACCCCTGTTTTCAGTTTTCCCCCTGCCCGCCCCAAGCAGGCCGCCCAAAGCAAGCCTGCCTCACCTTTGTTGCACACTTCTATTTACTCAGCAGCGCCGTATCCTGCGTAAAACTCTTATGACTCACCTGCTCAAAGGCCTCCAAAAGCCGCGCCACCGTCAGGTTTTTCTTGTCCTCGCCCGCCAAATCAATGATCATTTTGCCCTCTTCCATCATAATCAGCCGATTGCCCATGGCAATGGCGTCGCGCATATTGTGGGTAATCATCAGCGTCGTCAAATTATTTTCCGACACAATCTGCTCGGTAAGCTGCAGCACCTTTTCCGCCGTTTTGGGATCCAGCGCCGCCGTGTGTTCGTCCAACAGCAGCAGCGGCGGTCGTTGCAATACCGCCATCAAAAGCGTCACCGCCTGCCGCTGTCCGCCCGACAGCAGCCCCACCTTGGCGTCCAATCTCTCCTCCAAACCCAAATCCAACGCCCGCAATCGCTCCTTATAAAAAGCCGTCTCCCCTGCGGGCAGCCCCCACTTTAGCCCCAGCCGCTTGCCGCGCCTGGCCGCCAGTGCCAAGTTTTCCCTGAGCATCATGCCCGCCGCCGTTCCCAACATGGGGTCTTGAAACACCCTGCCAATGTAGCGCGCCCGTTGATGCTCCGCCATTTTCGTCACATCACGCCCGTCAATATAGATGCGCCCCTCGCCGCCGTCGACGGGATATACCCCCGCCACGGCATTGAGCAGCGTGCTCTTTCCCGCACCGTTGCCGCCAATCACCGTCACAAAATCCCCCGGGGCCAGCTGCACACTCACGTTGTCCAACGCCACTTTTTCGTTTACCGTGCCCTTATAAAACGTCTTGCTCACTTTTTCAACGCGCAGCATTGGCTCCCCCTCCTTTTGCGGCCAAAATCTTTTCTTTCATCAGCGGCAGCGACAAAGCCAACGCCACAAGCACCGCCGTCAACAGTTTTAAGTCGTTGGGTGACATGCCCAACTTCAACACCGCGGCAATCACCGCGCGATAGACAATAGAGCCCAGCACCACGGCAATCAAACTGTTTTTAAAGCTCCTCGCCCCAAACAACACCTCACCGATAATCACCGAGGCCAGCCCAATGACAATGGTGCCAATGCCCATGCCCACGTCGGCAAAACCGTTGTTTTGCGCAATGAGCGCTCCGCTGATGGCCACCAAAGCGTTACCCAGTATCAGCCCCAACAAAATCGTGTGATGGGTATTGACCCCCTGGGCGCGAATCATCTGGGGATTTTGCCCCGTAGCGCGAATGCTCATGCCAACCTCCGTGCCAAAAAACCAATACATCAGCGCCGCAATCACAGCCACCACCAACACCCCTGCCGCCAACACGGCAACTTCTTTGCTCAGGCCCATCTCTTCCATCCGGCTATACATCGTGTCCATGCCCAACAGCGAAATATTCGCCTTGCCCATGACGCGCAAATTCACCGAATACAGCCCAATCATCGTCAATATCCCCGCAAGCAGAGCGGGTATTTTTAGTTTCGTGTGCATCAGCCCCGTCAGCGCCCCGCCGATCATGCCGGCAGCAGCAGCCGCCGCCACAGCCGCCAAAGGGGCCGCTCCTTTGTCAATCAAAGCAGCAGCCACCGCAGCACCCAGCGGAAAGGTCCCCTCCACCGACAAGTCGGCAATGTTGAGCACCCGAAAGGTGATATAGACCCCCAGTGCCAACACCGACCACAACAACCCCAACGAAATCGTCGAAATCACTAAACTCATTTTTTACACTCTTTTCTGATTCTTATTTTCCGTTTTCCGCATCCTTTGTCACAACTTGTGCGTCTTTCAAAATGTCTTCATCGATCACAATGCCCAACTCCTCCGCAACGGTTTGGTTAATCACCACCGAAAACTCGCTTTGTGCCTCAATGGGCATCGTGGCAGGCGTTGCCTCACCCGACAAAATTTTCGCAGCCATCTTGCCCGTTTGCACACCCAGTTTGTAATAGTCCACACTCAATGTCGCAAGGCCGCCCTCTTTGACCATGTTGGCTTCACCGCACATCACGGGAATCTTGTTCGCAGTGGTAATTTGCGTCAACATCGGCATGGCCGAAGCCACCATGTTGTCCGTGGGCACATACACCGCATCCACCTTGCCTACCAGGCTTTGTGCCGCCTGTTGAATGTCGTTGACGTTGGAAATGGTCACTTCCGTCACGGCAATGCCCTTGCTTTGCGCATGCTCCTTCAAAATCCGAACCTGAATTTCCGAATTCACTTCGCTGGACGTATAAATTACGCCCACAGTCTTTGCATCAGGCACCAGTTTTAACAATAAGTCCAATTGATCCGCCACAGGGTTCATGTCCGTCGTGCCGCTGATGTTGCCCCCGGGCGCTTCGTTGGAGACCACCAATTTCGCTTCCACATAATCCGTCACCGCCGTGCCCAAAATCGGAATATCCTTCGTGGTGGCAGCCACGGTCTGCACCGCCGGTGTGGCAATGGCCAAAATCAAATCACTCTTTTCATTGACAAAACGATCCGCAATGTTTTTCAAATTCGCCTGCTCGCCCTGCGCGTTTTGTCTGTCAATGGTCACATTTTCCCCCTCTTTATAGCCTTCCTCCGCCAACCCGTCCACAAAGCCCTTGTTGGCCGCATCCAGTGCGTCATGCTCCACAAGCTGTACAATTCCGATTTTATGCATTTGCTTTTCTGTGCCACCGCTGCCGCCGCACGCCGTCAGCGTCACAGCACACAGCGCAAAAACAGCCAAAGCCAATAAACCTTGTTTTAATTTGTTGTGTTTCATCACTGCCTCCAAAAATTTGTTTTTTATTACGAATAGCGTCCAACTTGCCTGCAAAATATCCTTGCGCTTCAGATATATTTGCCCCCAAACGAAAAAAAATCCGGAGGCCTCCGGATTTCTTAGAATTCCATAGGCCCTTTTTATAGTGAAAAAGAACCTATGCAAATTAAGTTACAACCCAAACTTAAAGTGCGTCGGTTCTTCTGTAAAAGTAATAAAAATAAAAAGAGCAGCTATGGAAAAGACTATGCATTTGTTCGCTCGGTTTCATTATTGCTCACCTATCGTAATATTGCAAACAATCATAAACCCATTCACAAAATTTTGCAACCCCTTTTTTCATTTTTTTCCAATTTTCTCAATTTTTCCTGCAACTCTCTTCCTCTCAACAATCAATTCAAAGAAATTTTCCTTCTGCCTCACGGTCCTGCTTTCTCAAATCGATTTTTCATCCTTCTTCGTCTAATCACTGCATATAAAAAACGCTTGCTTCCCGCAAAATCGGCGTTTTTTCAGCCTTGTCCAACACCACCCACCCCGCCTAGGCGCACAGACACAGCACCATCATGCTCTGCTGCGCCAAAGACGGCATGGCACCCTGCAGGCCGTAAAAAGCGCCCAGGCCCATCAAAACCGCAAAAATCATCATCCCCGCAACTACTGCGCCCATGGAGGGACGCCGTTTTTTTACGGGCGTCTTCGTGGGATGAATCCAGTGAGCAAGGCGAAAAATCATATAACCAAACACCCCGCCAAGGGTATTTAAAATAATATCGTCAATGTCGAAAACTCGGCTGGCCGTAGCAAACTGCATACATTCAATCAGCAGCGAAAAGCCCAGTGAGACAAAAAAGATCACCCGCATTTTGCGCCAATCGGGATAAATTTTCGGAAGCAAAAACCCAAAGGGCATCAGCATGAGAAAATTGCCCACAAGGTTATACAGCGACGTGGACAGACGCGCACCGCGCCACATTTTCAACGATTCCACGAAGGGTATCAAATTTATGTTTTTCCCCGGGTTGGTGAAATTGATTTGAAAAGGACTGAGGGTAAGCCCGATAACGAGTAATATATATAGAAACAACACATGCATCAGCACTTCTTGGCGCAATTCGGTCTGTTTGTTTACGTTGCGTTTGATGCTGCAAATAATCCAAAAGACAGTCAAGCCCGCAAAGGGCGGCAGCAGCGATACAAAAACCATAGTCTCTCCTTGCTCCCATCGGGCGGCGCCATAATGCCGCTCGCCCAAAACACCCAGCTATTATACCACCCCTCCAACGAAAACGCCACCACATTGCTTTGCTTTTTGATTGGCACTTCATTGAGAATGTTTTTATTTTTTCTTTGCACATCTTGTACGCACTTTACACAAGAGAGCCCAGAAAAAAGTTGACGAAAAGAAAAAGGATATACACCCCCACAAGCAGCATGCCTTCTTTTTTACTCAACCTGTGAATGCGTTGATTGTAGGCAAACACACCCAGCACAAACAAAACCGCAGCCAGCGCGGGAAAGTGCACCTTCAGCGCCTCTTCGCTCACCACTGCCACTTCGGGCGAAAGGCTGACTGCCAATCCCACCACGAGTAAAATATTTAAAATGTTTGCGCCAAGCACATTGCCCAACGCCAAGGCCCCGTGGCCGCCTCTTGCGGCGGCAATGGCCGTGCTCAGCTCCGGCACGCTGGTGCCAAAGGCTACCAGCGTTGAGGCAATCACCGCATCGGGTATTCCCACGCGCCTTGCCAGCACCTCTGCGGTGGCAACGAGCACGGCTGCGCTGAGGGCTACTGCCAGCGCCGCAAGCACAATCAGCCCCACCAACACGGCAGCCGAAGTCCTCAGCGACGGGACCTGCAAATCGCCCTCTTCGGGCAGCGGATTTTTCTTTTCCTGCATCACCAAAAATACCATGTATACCGGCACCAGCCCCACGAGCACAATGCCGCCAAAGCGCGGAATCATCGCCGTGCCGCCCACAGCAAGGGCCACTACAGGCATTGCCATCATCAGCAGTGCCACACCGATTAGCAGTTTCAGCTTTTGCCCTTCTCTTCTGCCCACGGCAATATAGCCAAACAATGCCGCCATACCCAAAATCAGCGTGGAATTGGTAATGACCGAACCCACGGCGTTGCCGAGGGCAAAGCTCACATTGCCCCGAAATGCGGCAATGATTGATACCGACAACTCCGGCAGCGTTGTGCCCAATGACACCACCGTAGCGCCGATAACCACAGCAGACAGCCCCCACTTTTCCGATAACAAAACGGCTTTGTCCACCAACAAAGAAGCTGATTTCGACAACACAAAAAGCGAAGCAGCCAATGTCAACAACACAATCACCACATGCTTATCCGTAAAAAAAGCAACCATTGTTCTCACCCTCCCCTTGCATCTGTCCACACACGCACCAAAGCCAAATAAACGCTTTGGGCGCCACGCCTTTTTAAGACGCATTTTTGCCAGTATATCAAAATACGCCTCTTCCTGCAACGAAGGCAAATAAAAAAACGCCTGCAAAGGCGCTTTTTCTATAACGGTTTTTTCTTGATTTGCCCATAGACACGGGGATACTTACTCGGTGTCTGTCCAGTCTTGCGCAGCAAAAAAATCATGCGTTCTCCCTGCCCCTCAGGCAGCGAAAAGCCATAGCTTTTCTCCTCTGTCAAACCCAGTGTCTTCATCGCCTCCGGTGCATTTTGCTCTGCCGCACCCCGCATGGCAATAAATAACCCGCCTTTTTTAATCAACGGTGCGCACAATTCGCCGAGCACAGATAGCGATGCCACAGCACGACCCACGGCAATGTCATAGCAC
>CALFLU010000099.1 GCA_937880125.1 uncultured Eubacteriaceae bacterium | reverse complement strand
GTGTGGGTGGGTTTGGGGGGTGGGGTGTGTACGGCGATGGCGGTATGGGGTGAGTTGGGTGGTGAAAGGAGGAGTGTGCGGAAATCAAATTGGTTTGGGGGGGAAGGTGTGGGAGGATAGAAAGAAAAAGAGAAGGGAGATGGGGAGGAACGGAAAAAGAAATCGGTGCGGGGGTCAAATCGGCTGAGGGAGAACTGTGATGGAAAGGAGGGCGAGGAATAGAAAAAATGGAAAAAAGAGAAGGAGAGAAGGAAAATGGGGAGGTTAGCTTGATAATAGGAAAGAAATGGGGAAAGAGGAAAAAGGTTGGAATAATAAAAGGGAAATTGTGGGAGGTCAGATTGGTTGAGAGAGAAATATGTTGTGTGATGGGGCGGATGGGATTGTGGGAGGTCAGATTCATTGAGAGAGATATAGGAGGGCGAGGAATAGCAAAATATGTGAGGAATCGAATTGATTTAGGGGGAAGATGGGGCGAGGAATGATAAAAGGGAAATTGGGGGAGGTCAAATTGATTACAAGAGAAAGATATTGGGGAGGTTCGGTAGGCGATGTATGCAAAGGACGGAGGACGTCTTTTTTATTTGGGGAGCGTTGGGGATTGCGGGTGGTGGAAATGATTGAGAGAGAACTGTGTGCGGGAGGTCAAATGGCTATGAGAAAAACGTGTGGGGGTGAAAAAGGGATATGGGAAAAAAGGGAAGCTTAGTTTGACAAGAGGAAAAGGAGACAAGAAAGAATGTGAGGAATCGAATTGATTTAGGGGGAAGATGGGGCGAGGAATGATAAAAGGGGAATTGCGGGAGGTCAAAACGGTTGAGAGAGAAACGTGCGGAGGTGGGCGGACGGGATTATGGGAGGTCAAAATGGTTGCGAAAGAAAGAGAAGATGGTGGGGGTTTGGCGTGTGGGGAGGGCGTTCCAAAATGGGAAGGTGACGGAATTCGGATTGACGAAAATGAGGTTTATGGGGTGGTGGGATTGGATTGGTGGGGGCAAAAGTGCGGGGTTTTGCGGTGGTGAGGTGTGGGAGGTGTGGATTTGGATATAAAAAATGGAAAAAGTTAGAAAAAATATTGTAAAAAATTGGAAATGGTGGTAAGATATTCTTCAGGAAAGTGATGGTTACGTGGTGGTTGACGGGGAGAAATATCATTGCCGTGGAGGAGAAAAACAGTGAAGAAGCTGTTTGGCAAAGTGGGCAAGGGAACGGAGAAATCTTTGGAGTCGGAGAAGTCTTTAGAGAAGGTGCACGAAGAGAAAATTGCGAAAATTGTTTATCAGGCGGAGATTGCCAGTGCGATTCACGATGGAAAGGCGGCAAAGACTGCGCATGATGCGGAGGTTTTGCAGGAGGGTGTTAAGCAAAAGAAAGAGCGATGGTAGGCGTTGTTTGCAGGACGCAGGTGGGGTTGGTTTGCGGCTGCGGCGCGCGGTGGCGTTTTGCGGCGTGTGGTGTTATGAGCAAAAGACGGATCGGCCGTCTTTTTTTATTGGGATTTGGCAGAAATTAAAATGGCAGTGAGAAAGATGCGCGGGTGGTGGAATGGGTTTGGAGAGAAAGAAAATGGTAAAAGTTGTAAAAATAATATTGTTATCGATTTCAGGGTGTGATATGATGATAAAAAGACCAGCGGGCGGGCATGCGGCGTGCGTGTTGCTTGCGGTGAATGGAGGATTGTGTGATGAAAGAATCGAAGGATATAAAGAAGGTAAAAGAGAAGGAAGAAAAGGCGAAAAAGGGCGGCAAGGCTGCGCCTGTTGCCAAGAAGTTGATGGCTAAGTCGGCCGAGGCGGAAAAGGCTGTGGAGAAGAAGAGCGAGAAGGGTGGCAAGGCTGCACCCGTTGCCAAGAAGTTAATGGCTAAGTCGGCTGAGGCGCAAAAGGCTGTGGAGAAGAAAACCAACAAGGGCGGCAAGGCTGCACCTGTTGCCAAGAAGTTGATGGCTAAGTCGGCCGAGGCGGAAAAAGCTGTGGCAAAAAAAGATAAAAAGGAAACAAAGAAGCTGCAAAAGCCTGCGGAAAAGGTAGAGCTAAAGGCGCCTGATGCGAAGAAGGAATTGAAGGCACCCGCGAAGAAAAAGGAGCTGAAGGCACCTGCGTCAAAAAAAGAATTGAAGGCACCGAAAAAGAAAGAGGTGTTGCTGCCCCCTGAGGAAATGAGGGAGTTGCAAAAACCGCAGGAGGCGGAGGAGGCCACCCAGAGCGCGCCGCGTATTAAGGGGAGCAAGGTGCCCGAGAGCATGAAGGCGCCACGGGGTGTGGACAAGATGGTTTGCACGACGTGCGGCTTTGTACACAACACGCAGCCTGAACTGATTTGCCCCAACTGCGGCACTCGGGATCAATGGGAGAAAAAGGCTGCGCGGGGTCGGGGGTAGGCTGCGGGGTGAAAGAGTGATTTTGTACATAAAAAAAGACGGGGAACCGTCTTTTTTTGTTGGGTGTGAGGGTGGAAAGGCCAGAAAATATGAGGGGGAGAAGATGTGGGGGTGGGTTGACTGCGAGGAAGCAAGACGGATTGGGGGAAGTCAAAGCGGCATGGGAGAATATAAAATGGAATTGCGGGGAGATAAATTGGTTTAGAGGAAAAGAGATTGTAAGCAGTTCATTTTGTTTGCGGGGAAACATACAGCGAGGAGAAAAAAGGATTATGGGAAAGAGGGTGGGGGCGGGAGGTGAAATTGTGGTACGTGTAATCAAATCAGTTTAGAGGAGTGCGGAAAAAAGAAAGATATGTGTGTGGTGGGTTGGGCTGCGAGGAATCAAGGCGGATTGGGGGAAGTCAAAATGGCATGAAGCAAGAAGGAAATGCTTGTTGGGAATGGGGGATTGAGGGCAATTAAATTGGATTAAGGCAAGAAGAGATTGCGGGAGGTCAAATTAGATTAGATGAAAAGAGACTGCGGGCAGTGAGATTGAATCGGAAGAAATCAATGGGTTTTAAGGAGGGGATGCGGGTGCATTGGGGGTGGAGGTTATGGGTTTTTGGGGTGATTGGCGGGGTTTTTCGAAAAGAAGGGCAGCGGGATACGTTGGAGAAGGCCTACGATTTGCCCTGACAGGAACACGGTGAGGAGCGAATAGGCGATTTTTTGCAGGGGGATATAGCTGAGCGACAGCGCCAGGACGATGATATCGCTTGCGAGGTAGATCCACTGGATGGGGATACGGGTTTGGTAGGATAGCGACATGGCAAGGGCGTCGTCACCTCCGGGTGCGCCGCCTGCGCGGACGCTGATGCCCACGCCGATGCCCACGAAGAGGGCGCCCAGGACGGCTGCGAGGAGGGGTTTTGCCGCCAGGGACGGCCACAGGGGTGCAAAGCGTTCGAAGAGCGCATAGGAGAGCGAAAAGCCGCCGCCTGCGATGAGGGAATAGGCGATGAAGTTTTTGCCGAGGAGCCTCCAGCCATAGGCGTAGCAGGCGAGGTTGAGGACAAGGCCTGAGAGGGCGGGTGAGATATGCAGCCATTTATGGAGCAGCAGGGTCATGCCCAGCAGGCCGCCTTCGGTGATGCCTGAGAAGGAATGGACTTGGTAGAGTCCGAATGCAAGAATGATACTGCCCAAAAGGGCCAGTATGCAGCGGTGGAGGCGGAGGTGAAAAGGGTGTTGTGGTTTCATGGTTATGGCCTTCTTTGAAGCGAAAACGGGTCGGCTGTGGCGCAGAGAGGGTGCCGCGTTTTTGGTTTCAAGGTTATTGAATGTATTATAGCACAGGGCTCGAAGACCTCCGGTCTTCTCAAACTCCTGCCGTACCGGC
>CALFLU010000098.1 GCA_937880125.1 uncultured Eubacteriaceae bacterium | reverse complement strand
TCTTTGGGAGCCCTACTAATATAACAACTATTCCCTCCCTTGTCAACACCTTTTTGAGAATAAAATCGGATTTTTTTTCTTTTTATTTTTCTTTCAAAATCTATTACCTATCTCACACCAAAGCTTATTTCCTGCTATAATAAGGATTAATAATCTAAACTGAATTATCTATCTTTAAATATGAAGAAAAGGCGATTGAATCATGGATAAAACCGATACCTGTATCTGCATTGACCTGGGCGGGACGAAACTGTATTCCTGCCTGCTTGGCACAAACGGCGTTGTCATAGAAGAAGAGACTGTTACGAATCACGGTACCAGCCGTGAGGATACCTTATCTTTGCTCTTTCATGCCATTGATACTTTATTATTGCGCGCGTCTGACAAAAATATCACTCCGCGCGGCATCGCCCTCGGCGTTCCGGGCATCACTGACCCTACTTCGGGAACCGTGCTGCATGCACCTTCTTTACTGTGGAATCGTTTTCCCTTGAAGGATCGCCTTGCAGAAAAATATTCTTTACCGATCATCATTGAAAATGATGTCAACTGTGCTGCCATGGGGCTTTGGGCTTCTTTTTGTCCCGACCTGCACTCTCTGTCTTTTATATCGATTGGCACCGGCATTGGTTGCGGCACAGTATACGAAGGCAAATTGCATCGAGGGTTTTATTTTGCTTCCGGTGAAATCGGCTGCACGTTGGCAGATGTTGAAGACTTGCATCAATCGCATCCGACTTTCGGTTCCATGGAAAGCATGGCTTCCGGAACGGGCATGGAAAACCAGCTGCGCCGTCATCTTGCCAAACCCGATGCACCTGCATGGAACCAAGGCAAAACAGCCCGTGATATTTTAAAAGCCTACGACAATGGCGATGCCCTTGCCAAAGAAATTGTCGACAACACAAGAGATTATTTAGCCATGTCCATACTCTCTGTTGCCACAACACTAAACCCGCAGGTCATTTTTTTAGGGGGCGGCGTTTTTAACAGCGCCGATTTTCTTGTGCCACAGCTGTCTGCGCTGGTTCAATCCAAGCTGCATTTTGCCCTAGATTTAAGATTGTGCAAAGATAGCCGATACCGCACCGTTTTGGGCGCTATGCAGCTGTTAAACAATGAAATTAATTATTGACAAACCCCCTTTGTCTTGCTACTATATACTACAGATTCATAAAGAGATTGCTGACGGAAGTGGAGTTTACCACGTGCAATCATTTTTACCGATATGAACGAAAATCGCCGACCGTCTGGGCTATAAATGCTTTAGAGGGTCTGTTTTTTTAGGAGGACATGAAGTTGGAAAACGGAAGTTTGCTTTCACGTTATTTGGATTATGTAAGCAAAGACGCAGTTGATGCCACTGCTGTTTCATTCTATGCCGGGCTGGATGTTATTGCTAAAACTTCTCCGGAAATAGCCAAGCTGATACTCAAAGAATTCTACGATCAATCGACTCACTTAAAACTCATTGCCAGTGAAAATTTTTCTTCACCTGCCGTGCAATTTGCTCAGGGCAATTTGCTCACGGACAAATATGCCGAAGGATTTGCACAACACAGATTTTATGCGGGCTGCGACAACATTGACTCTATCGAAGACGAAGCGGCTGCCCTTGCTTGTCAATTGTTTGGCGCAGAACATGCATACGTGCAGCCTCATTCGGGCTCAGATGCCAACTTGTTGGCCTACACGGCTATTCTTTCCGCTAAAGTGGAGCAGCCTTTCCTTGAAAACAAGGGATTCAAATCCACAGCGCAGGCAACGGACGAAGAATGGACCCAGGTGAGAAAAGAGTATTTTTCACAAAAACTTCTTGCCCTCGATTATTATTCGGGTGGTCACCTCACACACGGATACCGTCAAAATTTTTCGGGCATTCTCTTTGATGTTCACCATTATACGGTAAATCCCGAAACTTTCTTAATTGATTTAGATGATTTGCGCAAACAGTTGCACGAAGTGCGACCGTTGATTTTCCTTGCCGGGTTTTCTTCATACCCGCGCAAACTTAATTTTAAGAAAATGCGCGAATTGGCCGACGAAGTGGGTGCCGTGTTTATGGTGGATATGTCACATTTTGCGGGTTTGGTTGCCGGCGGAGTCTACACCGGCGAATATAACCCCGTGCCTTATGCCGATATTGTAACCACCACAACGCACAAAACACTGCGCGGTCCTCGCGGAGGAATGATTTTGTGCAAAAAAGAATATGCCCCGTGGATCGACAAGGGATGTCCTGCTGTTTTGGGCGGACCGCTCCCCCATGCCATGGCCGCAAAAGCCGTTGCGCTAAAAGAGGCGCTCAGTGACGACTTTAAAACCTATGCACACAAAATCGTTGAAAATTCCTCTGCTCTGGCGCAAGCACTGATTGATGAAGGTATTCGCGTTATCACAAACGGCACAGACAATCATTTGTTGCTTGCCGATGTATTTACAACATTTAACTTGACAGGGCGCCAAGCCGAAAACGCACTGCGCGCATGCGGCATTACGCTCAATCGAAACGTGTTGCCCTTTGATGCCAACGGACCTTGGTATACCAGTGGCATTCGCGTGGGCACCCCTGCGGTAACCACTTTGAACATGGGTCCGGAGGAGATGAAAGAAATTGCTTCTATCATTCACTTGGTCCTTAAAAACACCTCTTCCACCATCATCACCGGCGGCGAAAAAGCCGGCACGCCCAGCAAGGTAAAGTATATCACCGACGAAAGCGCAAAAAAAGAAGCGCAACAGCGAGTTGCCGCACTTTTAAACAAATTTGTTTTGTATCCTGCGCTGTGTTTGGATATGATTCCCAAAGAATACTTTTGCGAAACTCTTTGATAAAAACATTTCTCATAAATAAAAAAACAGCCTAACGGCTGTTTTTTTATTTGATCGGTTCAATGTTCCATATATCCGAAGCGTATTGCCGCACACTTCTGTCTGCAGAAAAATATCCTGCCGCGGCAATGTTCAGTAAACTTTTTTTATTCCATTCTTCTCTGTTTTTATACAAGTTGCTCATTTCATCATGAACCTTCATATAGTCTTCATAGTCGGCCAGACACATATAAGGATCCGCCGGTGCGCCTTGACCTTTCAGCAAATAATCTGCAATGTTTGAAAAGGATTGTCCCGCAAATCCCACGCGCAGAAAATCCACCGCATTTTTCAGGCGCTCATTTTTCAGATAATATTCAAGCGGATTATATCCGTTATTTAAAAGCTGTGTCACTTCGTTTTCACGCATGCCGAAAATGAAAATATTTTCCGCTCCCACAGCATCATGCATCTCAATGTTTGCCCCATCCATCGTGCCTATGGTCAGCGCACCGTTGATCATCATCTTCATATTTCCCGTCCCGCTGGCTTCTTTGCCTGCCAGGGAGATTTGCTCGCTGATTTCCACGGCGGGTATCAGCGTCTCGGCAAGGGTCACACAATAGTTTTCCAAAAAAACTACATTGAGCTTTTCTTGAATGGCGGGGTGATTGTTGATGTCTTGACTGATAAAATAAATCAATTTAATGATTTCTTTGGCAATCTCATAGCCGGGTGCTGCCTTAGCGGCAAACAAAAATGTCTGTGGCAATATCTCTTTGTTGGGGTTGTCTTTCAACTCTAAATAAATGGTAATAATGCGCAAGGCATTGAGCAGCTGCCGTTTATATTCGTGCAGGCGTTTTGCCTGTACCACAAACACAGAGTGCGGTTCAATGACTTCTTTTGTGCGCTGCCATACCAAATCGGCAAGTCTTTTTTTATTCGCCGTCTTAATGTTGCCCAGTTTTTCCAATACGCCTCTGTCGTTTTCGTATTTTTTGAAAGAAGCCAATGCACCTGCATCTTTTTTATATCCTTCACCGATGCATTCATCCAACAAAGACGTCAATTGCGGGTTTGCCTGACACAGCCAACGGCGGTGTGCGATGCCGTTGGTGACATTGCGAAATTTTTCGGGCCAAATTTCGTAAAAATTCTTAAACACATCTGTTTTTAAAATTTCTGAATGCAGTGCCGATACACCATTGATGGAGTAGGAACCCAGTATGCCCATATTCGGCATATTGACCATGCCGTCAGCCAGAATGGCTGTTTTTTCAATGAGCTCCGGACGAGCCGAAAAATGTTCGTTGAGCTGCAGCCGAAAACGCCTGTCCAATTCTTTGATAATGACATAAATTCGCGGCAAATATTTTTTCATCAACTCTTCAGACCATTTTTCCAGCGCTTCTACCATAATGGTATGGTTGGTGTAGGCGATGGTTTTGGTCGTGGTCTCAAAGGCTCTCTCCCAGGTGTAGCTGTGTTCATCCATCAAAATACGCATCATTTCGGGAATGATCAGCACCGGGTGCGTGTCATTGATGTGAATGGATATTTTTTCGGCCAGGTTGTCGACGGTTCCAAAATTGGTCATATGCGTTTTGAAAATATTTTGCAAAGATGCCGAAACCAAAAAATATTGCTGTTTTAACCGCAGGGTTTTGCCTTCGATGTGTTTATCGGCAGGATAGAGTACCTTAGAGATAACCTCTGCATTGGTACTCTCTGACATGGCTTTTGTGTAATCGCCGTTTTCAAAAGACACCATATCAAAATTTTCAATATCCCTCGCCCGCCACAGACGCAATGTATTGGCCGTGGCAGTATCTGCTCCCGAGATGGTTAAATCATAGGGAACCGCTTCAATCGAATCGTAATTTTTGTATTCTATATTCAAACGCCCGTCTGTCCAGCTTTCTTCCACCGTTCCGCCAAACCTTACTTCAAAAGAAAAATCTCCGCGATAAACCAGCCACACACCCCCGCCGGGCAACCAAATATCCGGCAGCTCTTTTTGCCAGCCGTCTACAATTTTTTGTTTGAATAAGCCGTATTCATATCGAATACAAAAACCGTCCGCCCAATAGTCTTGGCTTGTTAACGCGTCCATATAGCACGCCGCCAAACGCCCCAGCCCACCGTTTCCCAAACCGGGATCAGGTTCATGTTCGTAAAGTTCTTCCAATACAAATCCCTTATCTTTGAGAATTTGTTCAAAGTCTGCCTGCAAATTCATATTATACAGATTATTTTTAAGCGATCTGCCTACCAAAAACTCCATGCAAAGATAGTAGACTCTTTTTGATTGTGATTGTTTTGCTTTTTTTCGGAATTCTTTTTTTTGTATCAACAACAAATCCCGAATGGTCATAGACAGCGTTTCATACATTTGTTCATTGGTGGCTTCTTGAAAAGAAACCGAATAATACCGTGATAAATTGTCCTCCAACGCCTTAAGAAGTTCTTCTTTGGTGTGTTGTTTCATGCATTAACCCTATCGTCTTTCATTTTTTTATACATTGCAATATATTTTCTTGCCGATTGCCTCCAGCCGTATTGCGCACCCATAATACCCTTGATAAAAGCATTCCATTTTTCTCTGTCTTTGTAGTGCTCAATGGCTCTTTGCGTGGCATACAGCATGTCGTGGGCATTGAAATGTTCAAATACAAATCCGTTTCCGTTTTCGTCATAATCCACATCCCGAATCGTATCGCTAAGCCCGCCGACTTTCATGATAATGGGCACCGCGCCATAGCGAAGCCCGATCATTTGCGACAGCCCGCAAGGCTCGCTCTTTGAGGGCATGAGCAGCATATCCGCCGCTGCATAAATGCGCCGCGCCAAAACATCGTCATACATCATCAGCGCACTCACCTTGTGGGGATATTGAAAATCCAACCAATGAAAATAATCCTCAAATCGCTTGTCACCTTTGCCTAAAACAACCAGTTGTATATCCTTTTGCAAAAGTTCTTCGCCCACATGTTCAATCAGCTCCATGCCCTTATGTGCAACCAGTCTGCTGATGATGGCGATTAATGGTATCTCATTTCGCTGAGGAAGGTCAAGTGCTTTTTGCAGAATGTTTTTGTTCTCTGCTTTTTTTTGCAGGCTTTGCCTGCCATAGCGCACATGTATGGCTTTGTCCCGCAGCGGGTTATATGCCTCTAAATCGATTCCGTTGATGATTCCCGTCATTTTATGGGCGTTGCTTCGAATAATGTTTTCAAGGCCGCTCGCAAAGTAGGCATAATTGAGTTCTCTGGCATAGTTGGGACTCACCGTGGTCAATTTGTCGCAACACTCAATGGCGCCCTTCATGAGGTTGATACAGCCGTCAAATTCCACCGCCCCTTTGGCGCCCTCATCCAATTCGAAAACACCGTGCAGCATCTCCATACCGAATTTGCCCTGATATTCCACATTGTGGATGGTAAAAACCGTTTGAATGCAGCGCCTTTCATCATAGTATTTTCGCTTTAAATAAATCGGAATCAGCGCGGTTTGCCAATCGTTGGCATGAATAATCGACGGATAAAACCCCGTGATATCAAAGGTCTCCAAAACGGCTTTGCAAAAGAAGGCAAAGCGCTCTGCATCGTCGCCAAACCCATAAAGTCCGTCACGTTTAAAGTAATATTCGTTATCGATAAAATAATAATTTACGCCATCGCGCACGATTTTAAACACGCCGCAATGTTGTCTTCGCCAAGCAAGATGGATTTCTTTACAGCCCAAAAATTCCATATCTCGTCTGACAGATTCATCAACAGCACCGTACAACGGCAATATTACGCCAACCTCAAAGACTTTGCTGAGTTGCAAAATTGCCTTGGGCAAAGAGCCCAGCACAATTCCCAACCCGCCGGTAGCCCCAAAGGGCACTGCTTCCGGCGTGGCAAATAAGAGAGATATTTTTTTTGCCATGACGCTTACTCCTCAATACTTATTTCTCTATATTATACAATACTTCCTTTTTTAATGTAAAAGGGATGTGAGTGTTGTCCCGACAACATGCACTCGTTGCGCAGGGTAACATTTTTATCCGCAACAATATAGTTCAGCGAAGAATTTTCGCCGCAAACCGAATCCTCCATAATAATACTGTTTCGCACGACCGTATCCTTGCCCACAAACACACCGCGAAACAAGATGGAGTTCTCCACCGTGCCTTCGATAATGCAGCCGTCGGCAATAATGGAATTGGCGATTTTTGCATTGTTGCCGTATTTTGTCGGCGGAGAGTCTTTGATGCTGGTATAGATGGGTCTGTCGGGGCATTTAAACAATTTCTCTCTCACCTCGGGGCACAACAATTCCATATTCTTTGCAAAATAGCTCTCTACGGAATCCATGTATGCAAAGTACCCTTTATACTCATAGCCAATGACCTTGATTTCGTGGAGATTGGGACTCAGCACTTCACGGGTAAAACTTGTATAGCCATGAGCTGCCGCATCGGCCACCAGGTTCATCAAATAGGTACGTCGCATAAACCACGTGTTAAGACCGACGTTTTCATCTTTGGGTGCGGCGAAAATGCGTATATCCGTTACACGATTTTCTTCATCCAACTTAAACACCGTTTGCGTCGCCTTTACGCCATCTTCTATGGTCGTATTTTGATAAACCGCTGTGATATCTGCTCCGGTTTGCAAATGATGTTTGAGCACACGGTCATAATCAATGTTTAAAACCATATCCCCATCAGAGAGAATCACATATTCTTCGTTGCATTCAAATAAATATTTTTCGATTCCCATCAAAGCTTCCAGACGGTTGTTGTACATCGGATTTCTTCCGGAATAAACATAGCTGGGCAAAACAATAATCCCACCCATTTTTCGTGACAAGTCCCACTCTTTACCCGTACCGATGTGATTCATCAGACTATAATAATTTGCTTTTGTCACAATGGCAACTTCCGTCACCGCCGAATTGACCATGCTGGATAAAACAAAGTCAATCAGTCGATATTTGCCTCCATAATGAACCGAAGCAAGTGTTCTGTCATAGGTCAGCTCAGGCGCGGTTCGGTCATTGATATTGGAAAGTATAATCCCTACAGCATCCATATCCGTGTCTCCTTCCCATTTTATTCGTACTGCAATTTCATTTGCAGCTGGTTTTGTTCGTTGATTGTTGCGTTTTCGTCTATTGTCTTCGCTCTGGGTATCAAACTGATTTCGTTTCCGTCCTCGCAAGGTGCTCCCACTTTTGCCCCTGCCCCCACAACGGTCATTTCATCCATAATCGTATAGTTGACAACGGCACCGCTCTTGATGACGCAGTCTCGCATAATGACACTGTCTTTGATAACCGCACCCGGCTCCACCTTTACGCCGCCGAACAACACGGAGTTGTTCACCTGCCCCGCCACTTCACAACCTTCGGTTATCAGCGAATTCGAAATCGATGCTCCCTCCAAAATCAGTTGCGGAAAACTGGGAAAATGCCTCGAATACACCTTCCAGTTGGGGTCTACCAGATTGATCTTCGGCCGCTCGCCCAACAAATCCATATTGGCTTCCCACAACGACTCAATGGTCCCCACGTCCTTCCAATAGCCGCCGTATTTGTAGCAATACAGCGCCTCGTTGCTATCCAACATCAGCGGAATAATATTTTTGCCGAAATCTTTGTCCGAATTATCATTCTTTTCATCAATTTCCAAATAATGAAACAGCGTAGCGGTATTAAAAATATATACACCCATTGATGCCTGCGTGCTTTTGGGATTGGGTGGTTTTTCTTCAAACTCATAGATTTTACCGTTTTCATCGGAATTCATGATTCCAAAACGGCTGGCCTCCGCCAAAGGCACATCGATAACGGCAATGGTAGCCGCCGCATTTTTTTCGATATGGTAATCCAACATAATTTTATAATTCATTTTATAAATATGGTCACCGGACAAAACCAAGATATAATCAGGATTATATTGCTCAATATAATTCTTGTTTTGGTAAATTGCATTGGCTGTTCCCTTGTACCAATCTCCCCCAACACCGCCTTGATAGGGCGGCAACAGCCGTACGCCACCGTAGGTTCTATCTAAATCCCATGGCTGACCGTTTCCGACGTAGTCATTGAGTTCTAACGGCTGATATTGCGTGAGCACACCGACCGTGTCAATATCCGAGTTGATGCAGTTGGATAAAGTGAAATCGATAATGCGATATTTGCCCCCAAAGCTCACAGCCGGTTTTGCCACATTGTCTGTTAATGCCTTGAGCCTGCTTCCCTGTCCGCCGGCAAGAATCATCGCCAGCCATTTCTTTTTCTTTTTATACATCCCTTTCACCTCCAATTTCTTGAATGTGCAGATTTTTTTGCCTTTTGACTTTTATCGGTTTTAAGACCATGGCCTCCAACGGTTTAATATGCAAATTCAGATGGCGCTTTTGTCCGTGCATGGAGCCATTTTCACTCTTGAAAAGCACATTATCCGCGCTGCCTTCACCCCCGTAGGCCGCATCATTTGAAGTAAATACTTTACAGTATTCTTTCGCCTTGCACCCGATGCGATAGTTGCCGTGCTCTCTCGGTTGAAAATTGACTACCACCAACAGCTCGTTGTGGTCTTTATCTTTTCTTATATAGGCGATTACACTTTGCTCATTGTCGTCGGCAATCACCCACTCAAAGCCTTCCCAGGAGGTGTCCAACTCCCAAAGTGCTTTATTTTCAGCATAAAATGCATTGAGGGCGCTAAAATAAGCTTTCGTCTTTCGATGCAAATCAAAATCAAGCAAACACCAATCCAGTTCGTTTTGAAAATCCCATTCTTTGAATTGACCCAATTCACTGCCCATAAACATCAATTTTTTACCGCACATAGTATACATATAAAGCATAAATCCGCGCAGACCCGCAAATTTTTCTTCATAGGTGCCCGGCATTTTATCGAGCAGCGATTTTTTGCCGTGCACCACTTCATCATGCGAAATCGGCAAAATATAGTTTTCGCTGAACATATACATCAGCGGAAAAGTCAACTTATTGTGATGGTATTTGCGCGCAGAAAAATCTGTTGTTATATAGCTTAAAATATCATTCATCCAACCCATGTTCCATTTAAAATGAAACCCTAAACCACCCACTGCGGGCGGATAGGTCACCATCGGCCAGGGCGAAGATTCTTCGGCCACCATTAATACATCGGGAAACAGCGTAAGCACTTCTCGATTGAGCAGTTTTAAAAAATCAATGGCTTGCACATTTTCGTTGCCGCCTCGCTCATTGGGCTGCCAC
This sequence comes from uncultured Eubacteriaceae bacterium, assembly GCA_937880125.1. Classification (GTDB taxonomy): domain Bacteria; phylum Bacillota; class Clostridia; order Eubacteriales; family UBA1433; genus UBA1433. The sequence continues at coordinate 30,735 of CALFLU010000098.1, read as the reverse complement.
TGATGCTCTTCTCGCTGAAAATCTAAATAAAGCATAGCGGAAACCGCATCCACCCGAAGACCGTCAATATGAAACTCTTTAAGCCAAAAAACGGCGCTGGAAATGAGAAAACTGATCACTTCTTCCTTGCCGTAGTCAAACATTCTCGTGCCCCATTGCGGATGCTCGCGCATCAGAGGATCGGCGTATTCATAAAGTGGGTATCCGTCAAATTCATAGAGCCCGTGGGCATCTTTGGGAAAGTGCGCCGGCACCCAGTCCAGCAAAACACCGATATTGTTTTGATGTGCATAATTGATAAAATACATCAACGCATCCGGCGTACCATAGCGGGACGTTGCCGCAAAATAGCCGCTGACCTGATAGCCCCAAGAGCCGTCGTAGGGGTACTCTGTCACAGGCAGAAGCTCAATGTGGGTATAGCCCATTTCTTTAACATAGGGAATCAGCTCATTAGCGCATTTTCGATAATCAAACGTGTTTCCGTCTTGATAACGCCTCCATGAACCGATATGCACTTCATAGATATTGAGCGGTTTTTGCCGCACATCACCTACGCCGCGCTGATGTAGCCACACATCATCATCAAAAACAAACCTTTCCCCCAGGCGATATAGCACCGAAGCCGTTCGCTCCTTGGTTTCGCTGTGCACCGCATAGGGATCCGCTTTAATCAGCTGTCGCCCATCATGGGTTGTGATGCAATATTTATATAAAGAAAATTCTTTTGCTTCAGCAATCGTGCATTCCCAAATGCCCTCCGCAGACAGCTTCTTCATGGGGTGTGCCTGCGCATTCCAATTGTTGAATGTGCCTATAACACTCACCGACAGTGCCCGCGGCGCCCACACTCTGAACACTGCGCCATTTTGCTTTTTAGCGTCTAAAAAATGCGCACCAAGCAGCTTATAGGAAAAAAAATTTTTTCCTTGGTGAAATAAATATTTTGCATAGGAAGTATCTGTATCCGTGCTGTGATAATTCATGCTTAAACCTCAAAAATGCTGCTTAATGGTCAATGACAGCTTCAGATATTTCTTGATTTAATTATATACTTCTCATTAAACGTTTGCAACTTTAATAGTTGTTAGAATTTTTGACTTTCTTCACCTGTCTTCTTTTATCATACTACAAAAACACTGTAAAATTTGTAAAAATACAGTAATTTCCAAATAATCTTTTTATTGAGATTTTATACCGTTATGGTAGAATGTTAGATATTCGTCTAAACAACGTATTCGGAGATTTTTTTATGATGCGCCTACCCAAAGACATCGCCTCGCATTGCTGCGGCGTCGGCCAAACAAAAGCCAATAATTCACTTGCGAACTTGCTTATTCTAAGCATTATGGCAGGTATGTTCATCGCCCTTGCCTCTGCCGGTGCCAACACCGTCTCGTCCACCATCGCCAATCCCGCTTTGGCAAAACTGGCAGCGGCGGCAGTGTTTCCCTGCGGTCTGCTCATGGTTTTACTGGCAGGAGGTGAGTTGTTTACGGGCAATGCGCTTTTTTTGCCCATGGCAAGCATGCAACAGCAAGTGAGCATTGCCATGATTTTACGTAACTGGGCAGTCGTCTACATCGGCAACTTTATCGGTTCTTTCTTCATTGCCTTGCTTGTTTACTTCAGCGGTCAAATGAATCTTTTCGAAGGTGCCGTGGCTCTGCAGACCATAAAAACAGCAGCTTATAAAACTTCTTTGAGCTTTATGCAGGCTCTGATACTGGGTATTATGTGCAACTTCTTGGTTTGCATCGCCATATGGATCAGCCTGGCAGCCAAAACGGTTTCAGGCAAAATAATCGGCCTTTACATGCCGATTATGCTCTTTATTTTATCGGGCTACGAGCACAGCATTGCAAATATGTATTACATTCCCGCAGGTCTGTTGGCACAATCGGGCACGTTTCACACAGCAGGTGCTGCCATTGCCAATATAGACCAACTTACCTGGAGCGGATTTTTCTTCAACAACCTGCTTCCTGTCACGATAGGCAACATTATCGGTGGCACCTTACTGGTGGGTGTTATGTATTGGTTTGCTTATTTAAAAAATAACGCCAAACAGTCTTAAGCCATTGTTTGCCGTTTGTTTGACTGTAAAAACAGCACGGGGATTCTTGTTCGCATACCTTGATGAATTGCACATAAATTACACCTTTGGCTGTCGCTGGACCGCTGGTTGACTTTATGTTTTTTGCCTTAAGCAAAATAAATGCCCCCCACATACCCAAGGGCATCCCACCAAAATCCTGCACAAAAAAAGCACCTAACGGTGCTTTTAAATAATGTTTTCGCCTATTCGATGATCAGTTCATTTTTGTAAACCGTGTATTGTTCGTCGGCCATCAAATCACATTTTTCACGAAAATATTCCAACAATGCCTTTGGCGACAAAATGTTGCTTTGGGTGGCATCCAACACGCATCTAAACACCGCTTTTCCGTCTTTGTTTTCGTAAGTATCCAAATAAAACACCCTGTCCCGAATGCTGTTTTCCTTATCGCCTGCGCTGTCTTCTTTTGCCTCATCAAGCTCAATGCCCCGCGCATTGAAACGCTCTATGGCTATGACCACTTCCTCACAGGCTACATTTTCAAAAACAATTTCATAATCCGCTTTCATCTCACATTTTGACATTTTTTTTGCTCCTTCTTTTAATTCGTATACTTTTAAGATCCGGCATCCTTCAGGCAAAACCCGATTCATTCGTTCCAAAAATTCCGCTCCTGAACAATTTATATCCGCTTCCATCAGCTCGCCGTAAGAGACAGCTCCCAACGGCACAGGCGGCGAAAACGTGATTTTGGGAATCGGATGAAAGCCTTCCGAATATTTTACACCGATTTTTGCCCGCCGCATTGCACGCTCCATTACGCGCACCATGTCCAGATGGGATAAAAATCGCATTTTTCCTTCTTTTTTAAACATCGCTCGCAGCATCATAGACAAAACCCTCTATAACTCTCATCGTCTTCAATACCGCACCCGCTGCATTGCCTGCGGCAATTGGGCGTGGCCTCGGCTTCTTTCGCTTTTTCGTTTTCTTGTATTAAAAAATCTTTGTCCACACCGGTGTCAATAAAATCCCAAGGGAGAATCTCTTCATATGTCTTTTGTCGGTTGGCATAAAAGGCAGCATCAATGCCTGCTTTTTCAAAAGCGTCCACCCATTTTTCATAATCAAATACTTCATCCCAACCATCAAAAATGCAACCGTTTTTTACAGTTTCTTCCAACACCCTGCCCAACCGTCTGTCTCCCAGCGCAAAAACAGCTTCCAGGGCACTCAAATAGGGCTCATGGGTGCTGATTGTTATTTTTCTGTTCGTTTTTTGCGATTTCAACAACCGCTGCTTTCTTTGAAATTCCGCAATGCTGTCTTGCGCTTGCCACTGAAAGGGGGTGTGTGGCTTTGGCACAAAACAAGCCACCGACAGCGCTATTGCAATATTTTTATTTCGTTGCTCCTTTGCAGTAGCATAATAGCAATCCAGTACTTTTGCCGCTACGTCAAGAATTTGCAAAATATCTTCATCTTCCTCATAGGGCAGTCCCATCATAAAATAAAGCTTCATACGCCCCCAACCTGAAGCAAATACTTCATTGGCGGTTTTAACAATATCCTCTTCGCAAATGCCTTTGTTAATCACGCTGCGCATACGCTCACTGCCGGCTTCCGGTGCAAAGGTGAGTCCTGTTTTTCGCACTTTTTGAATTTTTCGTGCGATGTCCACAGAAAACCCGTCCATGCGCAGAGAAGGCAACGCCACACTGATTTTGTCGTCTTCGTGCTGCGCAATCATATGCTCCACAACATCTGCACATGGGTCATAGTCCATGGAAGAAAGAGACACCAGCGACACTTCATCATACCCCGTTGATGCCAAACTCTGCTCGATTTGCGCAATGACTGTCTCTTTTGACTTGTCGCGCACGGGTCGATAGACAAACCCCGCCTGGCAAAATCGGCATCCTCTGATGCACCCGCGAAAGATTTCTTGCGTGATACGGTCGTGAACGATTTGAATGTAAGGTACAATGGGATTTGTGGGATAATACACTTTGTCCATATCCCGAATAATTCTCTTTTTAACTTTGATTGGCACATCGGCAATTTTAGGTGCAAACCGCTCTATCGTCCCGTTTGCATGATAACTCACCTCATACAAACTCGGCACATAAACGCCCTGCAATTGAGAGGCGCGAAAAAACAATTCTTGCTTTGTCAATTCACCTTTTTTATATTGCAACAACAATGCCGTCAATTCTAAAATGACTTCTTCGCCTTCGCCGATAACAAACATATCGATAAAGTCCGCCATGGGCTCGGGGCTCAAGGCACAAGGTCCTCCCGCGATGATAATAGGATCACTCTCTGCTCTGTCTTTACCCCTAAGCGCAATACCGCCCAAGGCAAGCATGTTCAATACATTGGTATAGCACATTTCATATTGCAGCGTAAAGCCGATTACGTCAAACTCCTTAATCGGCGTATAGGATTCCAAACTGAACAGCGGTATGTTTTCTTTTTTCATCACCGCATCGGCATCTATCCAGGGCGCAAAAACGCGTTCGCACCAAATGTTTTCTTGCTCGTTGAGCAGGTGGTACAATATTTTCAGACCCACATGTGACATGCCTACCTCATAAATATCGGGAAAGGCAAAGGCAAAACGCAGCATATCCTCTCGCAGTTCTTTTTGCACACTGTTATATTCCCCGCCAATATATCTGCCGGGCTTTTGCACGTTTAAAAGCAATTTTTCTTCAATCAGTTTTCGCACGTTATCCTCTTTTTTAATGATAAAATTCAATGATTCGTAGGAAGAATCATAACAAAAATCTCATCTTTTGTAAAGAAAATCCCTCTTCATCTGCACCGCCGGCAATCCATTCACGCATTTTCATAAAACTTTCCCTTAAAGACATATACATATCTTTTGAAAACTTTGTGCACACTGACACGCAAATTTGCAAACAGCGCAAAATAATTTCATGCATTTTGCTTTTCCGCTTGTATTTTTTTTGTCTTCTATGTATAATATTACAGCGTGTCGGGGTGTGGCTCAGCTTGGTAGAGCGCTTGGTTCGGGACCAAGAGGCCGGAGGTTCAAATCCTCTCACTCCGACCAGTAGGAAAACACTGAAAAACCGTGATGTTGTTGTTCAATAACCGGTTTTTCTTTTTTTATAATGGTAATAAGGGTAATAAAAAGTAAATAAAGTTTCGTACTTTATTCAATAAAAAAAGAACGCCTTTAAGGCGTTCTTTTTTGAGAAGTTTTTATTTATTCGGCGTCCTTAAATATGTATTGCTGCCTTGCGTCCTGCTGCTGTTGCATTGACAATTTTGCCTATTTCGTTTGCATCTCCGATTACCTGAACAGACTTGCCTGCGTTTTTCAACGCTTCTGCCAACTCATTTTCAGGCACGGTGCCCATGGCAACAACGATGGTGTCTACACCTTCAATGGTCACTTCTTGTTCATTTTTCAGATAAGTAACGCTGTTTTCGGATATTTTCGTCACCTTGGCGCTCGTTTGAATATCAATCGGCTTGCTTGCAAGACGTTTCATTAAATAATCTCTGTTTGCCGTGGCGTCTGTCATATCCAAATTTTCCAACATTTCTATCAAGGTTATTTTTCTGTCCATAACGCCTCTGTAATTGTGGCGCGGTGCAATAAATTCCGCTGTTTCGCAACCCACCGAACCACCGCCAATGACGACAACATTCATGCCCGCAGGTACCTTGCCTCTAAGGATATCCCAAGCGGATACCACGTTCGGATGGTTGCATTCGGCGATGAATTTGGGCATAATGGGTCTACCTCCCGTTGCCACAATAACCTCATCCGCATCCATGGCAAGAACCGATTCTGCGGTTGCTTCTGTATTGAGCATAATTTCCACACCTGCTTTTTTGGCCTCGCGAATCATCCATTTCAGCGCCGGTGCCAATTCTTGTTTCACAGGCGGAAAAGAAGCGAATGCAAACTGTCCGCCAACTTTGTTTCCTTTTTCAACCAATATCACCTCGTGCCCGCGCTTTGCTGCGGTGGTAGCTGCCTCAAGGCCTGCTGCCCCGCTGCCCACAACGACTACCTTTTTCTTCGTCGTTGCAGGTTTGATGTCTTTTAAATGCCAATCGGCAATTTCCGGATTCATCGTGCATTCCATGGTAATGCTCAGCGCTGATGTTGCCAGACAATGCAAACACCCGATACACGGTCTCACATCATCAAACTCGCCTTCTACACTTTTTCTCACAAAGTGCGGATCACAAATATGTGCGCGTCCGACGTAGACCATATCCATGTGATCTTGCTCAAGAAGCATTTCTGCTACCCAGGGTTCTTTGATTCTTCCCACAACACCAAAGGGTATGGTTGTCGCTTTTCTGATGATATCGGTGTAAGCCACATTCAATGCATGGGGTTTGCCGGTGGGCGGAAGCAAGGTGCCCACATCATAGAGTGTGCCGTTGGTAAAATGAATGTAGTCCACACCCGCTTTTTCCAGCAGCCTGCAAACATAGGCATTGTCAAAGGCCGAGTTGCCGCCCTCTTCACAATCATCCGCCGAGAGGCGCACGCTGACGGGAAAATCTTCTCCCACAGCCTGACGAATGGCTTCACATACCTCAACGAGGAATCGAGCGCGCCCGGAAAGGTCTCCGCCGTATTCGTCTACACGATGGTTAATCAATGAGGATAAAAACGATCCCAACAGTGCATGGGCATGGGCACAATGCACTTCAACGGCATCACACCCCGCCTTTTGTGCACGCAAAGCTGCATCCGCGTATTTTTGTACATAGGCTTTGATGTCCTCATGGGTCATTTCCGTCGGTGTTTCAAGAGGATTCCACACATGGGCAATGGCCGAGGAAGACAAGGGCATTCTACCCTCGTTCACAGTGGAATTTGCATAGGGTCCCCCTTGTATCAACTGCACAGACAACTTCGTATCATATTGGTGCAGTCTGTCAGCCAAATTTTTAAATCCTTCTATGTGACTGTCATCAAATATGCCCAGAATCGTGCCGTCATAGAGATGATCTCCATCCACTTCCGCCGCTTCTGTCGTAATCAGACCAATGCCGCCTTTGGCCATTTCTTCGTAATATTGAATGATTTCTTCACTCAAAGAATGATCGGGATTGACATAATTTGTCTTCATCGGAGGCAAAAACACTCTGTTTTTTACCGTCATGCCCCGAAAGGTGATCGGTTTCATCATATTTGGATATTTTGACATTTTCATTTCCTTTCTTCGTGCTTTTTTATTTTCTGTCACTGATGCCAAATTTTTGTAACGAATTCTGTCTTTTAATAATGTCTTTACAAAAAATGTGTATATAAAAAGAATCGAGCAGATACCCGATTCTTTATATATTTAAATTTAGATTTCGAATCCGCCGTCAACTTTCAGTGATTGTCCTGTTACAAACGCCGAATCATCTGTTGCAAAGAACAGTGCCACGTTGGCAATGTCTTCAGGCTGTCCGACTCTCTTCAGCGGTGCACCGTCGATCATGCCTTGCAATACGCCGGGGCCACCGATGCTGTCAACCATAGCTGTATGAATAGCGCCCGGTGCAATTTCGTTACAACGAATTTCCGGACCCAATTCCCATGCCAATGATCTTGTCAGGCCAGTTACTGCATGTTTGCTTGTTACATATGCCGCAAAACCGTGATGCGCGCCATAAGCTGCTACTGAAGATGTGTTAATGATAACGCCTTTACCTTTTGCTTTCATAATCGGCGCAACCAACTGTGCCATTACCACATAAGATGCTACGTTTACTTTGAATACTTCGTCCCATTCTTCAGCCGAAACGTCTTGTACGCTGGACATGCTCAATTTGCCTGCATTGTTGAAAAGAATATCAACCGTGCCGTACAATTCTACTGTTTTGTCAACAATTTTATGCAACTCATCTAATTTAGCCGTATCCACCAAAACATAGCTCGCTTCGAATCCTTCGCTCTTAATTTGGTCTACAACCGCCTTTGCACGCTCTTCATTTCTGCCGGAAATCATAACTTTTGCGCCTTCTCTTGCGAAAAGAACCGCTGTTGCACGCCCCATGCCGGACGTTGCGCCGGTAACAATCGCTACTTTGTCTTTCAATCTCATGAATCGTTCCTCCTGAACTCTCTTTATTTAATATATTACTGATTTATAATTATCATTTTAAACTGTAAAATCGCTTTAAGGTCAATGGTGAATTATTTAACAATCAGAAAAACTGACGTTTTAATCAAATTTTTTCTATGAAAACGACTATCAAAAAATGATTTTCTTTAATCCTTTCGCTCCGCTAAGCTTTGTTGTGTTATCCAGTCTCTTGCAAGAAATTGCTTTAATCTCAACCAAGTCGGTCTTTTTTTGTCATATTTTTACATACTTTAAAATGAATAAGCAGACCGCTTCTGTTTCAAAACGAGTCTGCTTATTCCTTGAAGAAGTACCGCAATGGCGTACATCCTCCTTCTTTTTTTCTCCTGTTGATCGATTTTTCATACATTCCTTTTCAGGCTATGCGTCTGCAGCACAATCAACCGCTTTTTAAAATCCTTCACTTTTCTATCGCTGCTTTTCGGAAAGATTTTGCAACACTTTGTTTAAATTTTACCTCATCGTCTATCCGTTTGTTTTACAAGGAAATTCGTTAAACTTATGCTTTTCTGATTTCTTTAGGATCATTCGCATTTTTCGAACTACGTGTTCGGCCGTTCTTGCACATATTTGGTATAGATGGGGTCTTTATCAAACATCGGTTGCCTGTTGCTTTTGGAGTTCAAATGATCAGGTAAACCTTTTCATTTTCTGACTCCAGTATACTCCTGCTTGCTGTTTTTGTCAAGCACAAAATCATTTCACTTTATTTCATACAGCTCCGGTTTGCGATCTCTGAAAACATTGATGGATTCGCGTATCCCTTTTATGATGCTCAAATCAAAGGTATCTGTAATAATTTCTTCACTGCCTCCACCCATCTTTAACACTTCACCCCAGGGGTCTATCAAAGCCGAGTGGCCCCCGAATTGGATTTTTCCCGCTTTGCCCACCGAGTTTACGCAGGCAACAAACATTTGATTTTCAATGGCGCGGGCTTGGTTGAGCACTTTCCAGTGATTGACGCGAATATCCGGCCATTGCGCAGGAACAAACGATACTTGAATACCCTGCAGCGCCAGCGTTCTCACCAGTTCCGGAAAGCGCACGTCATAGCAAATAATTAAACCGCATTTCACACCGTCCAACTCAAAGGTCACCGTTTTATCCCCAAATTCAAAAAATCCGTCCTCGTCCAACGGGGTAAATAAATGGGTTTTGTCGTATTCTGCAATGCACTGCCCTTTTCGGTCAAAGACCAAGGATGTATTGTAGATTTTATCGCCTTTCACGTTGGCAACGGAGCCGGCAATGATATTAATATTCAATTCCTTTGCCAGATTCCCAAATTGCTCTTTTGTTTTTTCACCGTTATTGTCACAATAAGAAGCAAGGTTTTCTTTTGGAAAAGACCCTACATTCCATGTTTCGGGAAAACACATAACATCCGGCCTTTCTTTTGCCGCCTGCAGTGCAAGATTTTTTGCATGTTGAAAGTTATATTCAGGCTCGCCTAACTTCATATCCATTTGAATTAAACTGATTTTCATATCAAATTCTCCTTTTATATAAATTTGATTATTCTGATTATTCTATTTTTAGTATTCTATACGAAACCGCTGTCATTTTCAACGATTATTTTGCTGTGTGTGATTAGCTATTGCACAATGACGGATGCTTCATCTGAAAAGGGATTTTTTCGGATGGCCAACGACCACAAATAAGGGTATTTCTTTTTCAAGTGTTTCAAGTAGACCATCCACTCATGCAGCAGTCCCGCATAGGCCCTTTCCACATCTTTTTCCAGATGCTCCAAGTCGCTTTTGGGCAACGATGAAAAATCTTTTCTGTTTTCAAGCTCATCCATCAAATGATACAACCCCCAAATCATATCCGTAAAAGCATCATTTTCAAGAAGATTGGGATTGTTAAACAACTGCACGATTTGTGCTTTTTTCGGTATGAGGCTCTGCTTAATTTTTTCCAATTCCTCTGCATTCACCTTTGCATGGTAGGGATAGTTTTTAATCGCCTCCACGCTTTTATCCAATTTTGACTCTTCCCAGGTGAGTTCGACATTCAAATAATCCGAAAAAAAGGTGGTGTTTTTCACATTTTGCATCAAATCACCCAACACGCGCAGCGTTGTCGTTCCGATTTCACTGAAAAACGCACTGATGACAATATTTTGATGTTCCATTCGCTCTCTTCTTTCGCGTCTTTTGATGATTTGATCCAAAATCAGCGTAACAAACAAAACATGTATCGGCAAAAACGTCATGTCTTGGAGCAATAAAAATCCCGTTTCGTGTATATCGTGAAAAACAAACTGTTGCAAACTGAAAAACGCAAGCGATGTCGACAGTAAGATAATAATCATCCTTCGGCGAAACCCTGTTTTTTCTTTCATATATTCTCCTTTAATCATTGTCTGTCAAAAAACAAACTCGCTGATTGTTATTGTTTTTCTATTCATTATAACCGTTTTTTATTTCGCGGCAACAACTCCTTGCAATTCATGAAATATTTTTTAAAATTTGTGATATAATATTTTAATCACGCATGAAAGGAGCTGATACCATGTTAGAATTGATCAATGTCGGGGTCACTTTAGACGGCGAAGACGGAAAAGTAGAGATCCTCAAAAACATCAATTTGAAGCTGGATAACAAAAAAATCTATGTCATGACAGGCCCCAACGGCGGCGGCAAATCTTCCGTTGCCAAGGCCATCATGGGCATTTTTAATCCCACCAGCGGCAAAATTTTGCTGGATGGAGTCGATATTACACACAAGCCCATCACCGAAAGGGCACAATTGGGCGTAGGCTATGCTTTTCAGCAACCGCCGCGCTTTAAGGGCTTGAAGGTACACGAATTGCTGGAGCTGTCCGCAGGCAAAACCCACGCCTGCAGCGCGTGCGATTTACTCTATGATGTGGGACTGTGCGCCCAGGATTATTTGAACCGTGAAATCAATACCACTTTTTCCGGTGGTGAGCTTAAGCGCGTAGAAATTGCGAGCATCCTCGCACGGGATTTAAAAGTGGCGTTGTTTGACGAGCCCGAAGCAGGCATTGACCTTTGGAGCTTTCAGCGTCTAACCGAGACATTTGAAAATATGAACCGCAACACCGATACCACCATTGTCATCATCTCCCACCAAGAGCGCATTTTGCGCCTTGCCGACGAGGTCATCATGATTGCCGATGGCACGGTCAGTGAAATTACAAGTCAAGAAAAAGTGCTGAGCACCATCGAGCAGTTCGACAAAAATTGCCGCTGTGCCGCAGATTGCGACAGGGAGGGATATAGAAATGTTAACTTCGCTTGATAAAAATCTTCTTAAAGAAATCGCGGATATAGACGATATTCCAAAGGGTGCCTTCAATATCCGCAAAAACGGCCAAGGCATTGAACGCAATGTCACCGAAAACATCAACATTGTCACGAAAACAGACAAACCGGGCATTGATATCATCATCAAACCCCACACCAAAGACGAAAATGTATTTATCCCTGTTATTCTTTCCGAAGGCATGGATGACTTGGTCTACAACACCTTTGAAATCGGCGAATATGCCGATGTGGAAATTGTCGCAGGCTGCGGTATTCATAATGAAAGCGACCAAAAGGCGCAGCATGACGGTGTTCACGAGTTTTTTGTGCGCAAAGGCGCGCGAATGAAGTATGTCGAAAAACATTATGGCGAAGGCGATGGAAAGGGCGGACGAATCCTTAACCCCAAAACCATTATTGAAGTGGAAGAAGACGGCGTTGCCGAACTGGAAATGGTTCAGATTAAAGGCGTCGATGAAACCGTGCGCGACACAGAGGTAAAATTGCATAAAAACGCAAGGTTAATTGTATCCGAAAGAATGCTCACATATCTGGATCAGGTTGCCGAATCCAACATCACCGTGGAATTGGTGGGTGATAACTCCACAGCACAGGTCATCTCCCGCTCCGTGGCGCAGGACGATTCCAAGCAAATTTTTCACCTCAACATGCGCGGTCACGCAGAATGCCGCGGTCACATTCAGTGCGATTCTATTATTATGCACAATGCGCAGGTGTCTTCTATCCCTGAAATCACCGCTTTTCACGGTGATGCACAACTTGTGCATGAAGCAGCCATCGGAAAAATCGCTTCCGATCAACTGATAAAATTGATGTCACTGGGCCTTACCGAAAAAGAAGCAGAAGACAAAATTTTAGAAGGATTCTTGAAATAAAATCCGATTTAGCTTATAAAAAAGCCGCATTGCGGCTTTTTTATTCTTTTTCTTCATCTTGCACATTTTTCAATATCTCTTCATGAAAAATGATTTTAAATTCCGTAAAATGCTCCGGCTCGCTGGTTACCTCAATATCTGCATCGTGCCTTTGCGCAATTTGTTTGGCAATGGCAAGACCCAGCCCGGTTCCTTTATTATTTTTTTCATCGGTCGTCTTATAAAACCGTTCAAAAATATGTTCCATCTCTTCGGGCACTATCCCTTTTCCGTAATCTGAAACGGCAACAACCATGCCCCTTGCCTCTCGGTCTATTACCACATCCACCGTTTTGTTTTCAGGAGAAAATTTTACGGCATTGTCCAAGATAATCAAAAACATCTGTCGCAGTCTCGCATAATCTCCTTCTATTACAAAGCTGTCCGCTTTTTTTTCAAGCTTGACCAACACCGCTTTTTTTTCTGCAATTTGCCGAACAGCACGCACCGCATCTTCCAACACATCCACAAGGTTTATCGCTGTTTTTTCAATACGGTAATCCGCATTTTGCAGTCGAGACAATTCGAGTAAGTCATTGACCATACGCTCAAGATGAATGCTTTCCGACAGCATTTGGCGGTGATATTCTTCCACTTTATCTTGACTGCCCACCACACCGTCGCTAAGCGCCTCCAGCGAACTGCGCATCACCGTCACCGGCGTTCTCAACTCATGGGATATATTGGCAATAAAGGCTCGGCGCATTTGCTCCAAGTGCGCACTTTCTTTGGATGCTTCATATAGTCTATCTGCAAGCACATCAATGTGGCCCGCCAGCGAACCCACTTCGTCGTCTTGGTTAATCCCCGTCTTTGCTGTGTAGTCTCCTGCCGCCAACTTTTCTGTGGTCTCTTCCATCTTTTGCAACGGTTTAATAAAATGCCGCGCCAAGAGCAGCGCCAAAAGCACACCCAATACCATTGCCAAGGCCAAACTCAAGGCCAAAATGCCGATGCCTGATCGGACGGGACTGTCTATACCTTCCGCATGCCCATGCAGCAAAACCGCGGCAATCACCACCTTTTTTTCATCATATACCGGTGCTCCTACCGTCAAAGAAGAATCGGGCACAATTTTGTTAAATCCGTCCCCATAGGCAATTTTTCCCGAAAAAATTTCTTCCACCATACCAACCGCCTCTTGAGGCAGTTGCCCATAGATTATCTCTTGCTCGCCGTTTCCCACCAAAATGGTTTGCGCCTCTTTGTTTACAACCCAAACATCATTCATGGCAACGGCATTGATAAACCGAAGATAACCGCGATAACCGTCATATTCTCCGTTGCCTTTTTTGCCGGTGAAGCGATTTACACCGCCTGATATTTCTTGACCGGCGCCATTTGCTCCACCGTTGACATTGCCGCCCTGCGCTTTACCTCCGCCGTACTGTGCGCCGCCTCCTGCAAAATTCGGCGTTGCCGAAAGCACACTGCTTTGCTCTGTATCGGCATTTTGAAAATAGACGGAAAGCGCATCTGCAATCACGACAGCTCTTCTCTCCAAGTCCTGCCGATAAATTCGAACAGAATAATCGGAAAACAGCGCCAAGAAAAATATTCCCACCACCAACGAAAACAAAAGCAGAACGGAAGTGAAATATAAAACCAGTTTCTTTGTGATTTTATGCTTTCTCATTCAATACCTCAAATTTGTAACCGACTGCCCACACGGTTTTTATCTGCCAATTGGGGTGTACATGGGCATCAATTTTTGCTCTCAGCCGCTTGATATGCGAGTCCACCGTTCGGCTGTCGCCGTAATATTCGTAGCCCCAAACACTGTCCAGCAAGTTGTCTCTGCTAAAGACTTTGTTTGGATTGGTCGCCATTGTCCAAAGAAGTTCAATCTCTTTTTTTGTCAAGATCACGGGTTTTTCGTCAATGGATACCGTAAATTCCGACAGGCTGATTTTTAAGTTATCCATGACAAACAATTTTTGCTTATCCATATTTTCAGGCGTGCTCTCGATACGCCGCAAAATCGCTCGCACCCGCGCCATGACCTCTGCGGGAGAAAACGGTTTGACGATATAATCATCCGCCCCAATATCAAGCCCCATAATGCGCTCAAAGTCTTCACCGCGCGCCGTAATCATGATAATGGGCACATTGGATTGTCTGCGAATTTCTCTGCACACTTCAAAACCGTCTTTTTTTGGCATCATTACATCCAAAAGCACCATTGCAAATAGATGTTGCGCAAACAATTCCAGCGCCTTTTGCCCGTCTTCGGCCACGTAAGGTACAAAATTTTCTTTTTTGGCATATTCCGCCAATACCTCTGTGATTTGCTTATTGTCATCGGCAATTAAAATGTTCATCTTATTCACATCCTCCCATTGCAGACAGTATAAGCAACATTTGTGTCTTTTTTGTTTTATTTTATCATAAATTTTTGACACAAAAACCATTGTTTTGCCACAATGTTTTTGTATCTTTAACGCACAGGCAACAAGAATAGGCCATTTCAAGCAAAGAAAGGAATACAAACAAATGAAAAAAATAGTAACAATCTCTATGTTGGTTCTCTTGCTGTTGGCAACCTCTGCAACCGCATTTGCCGCCACATCTTACAACTCCCCGTCAGATATTTTGTCGGATTTGACAAATCAACCTGTTGAAAATCTCATTCAGGAAAAAACCTCTGCTCAAACCACATACGGCGCCATGGCAAGTGCCGCAGGTGTGTTGGAACAATTTCAAGAAAAAATGTTGGCACTCAAAGAACAACGCCTTGCACAACGCGTGGCCAACCAAACCATGACACAAGAGCAGGCAGATGCCGTTTTGGCGCAAATCAAAGAACGACAAGCAACCTGCGACGGCACATGCGATGAACCGCAGCGCCTTATGCAACAACAAAATCCAAACAGAGGACAAGGCAACGGATTGCAACAGGGTAACGGCATGAGATACGGCGGAGCCAACGCAAAATAACATCCGTCCATAACTGATACAAAAAAACAAAGCGAATATCGCTTTGTTTTTTTTGTATCAGGATATACGTTTTGGCTATCAATATTTCTCCATTAAAAAAAGACGCAAAAGCGCCTTTGTACGCAAAATGATTTTTAATTCAATGCGTTTTATTTTGCTCGCATTGCGGATTGCTTTTCTTCGTAAAGCCTAAACTCTCTGTCTATGCGTCTAATTTTATTAATCGATGCCCCGTCAACAACAACCGCATAATAATTTGACATATTGTCCATTGTGTTTGACAATGAAGAATTGCTGTTATCGGACTCATTTAAATTGAAAAATATCGATTGTTCTTTCATTTTAACGCCCTCTATTTATTAAGATTCCATTAAGTAATAGTATACTACCACACCTTTTTTCCGAAATCAATATTATTCTTAAAAATTTCTTAAAAATTTTTGCTATTTTTTTCTTGACATCTTTTAAACTTTTGGTATACTAATATAAGAAAAGGAAGCGCGTGCAATTATCCTTTATAAAACATTTCTCTGCCACCCTTTTTAACACAACGCGCTTCTTTTTTATTTCGCTTAAACCAACTGCCCTTATCGGCAATGCAATCATATAACAACCATGGATAAAAAAATAATGCCTGTTCTTTTAAAGAATTAGGCATTTTTTATTATTAGGCAATGGCTGCTTTAAAGCACCCATAAAAAAACCATCCACAGGATGGCTATTTATCCCTTTGCAGCGATGCTATTTAAGCGCGGACCACTTTCATCGCAGAAGCAATATCGCTCAGCAGGCCTTGCTGTTTGACATTGGTGCCTTTGCAGCGCATCAAATCTTCGCTGATCCACCCGATGATATATCCTCCGCGATTGATATAATAGCGCTGACGTTTTCCGTCAGGACTCTTGATTTTTTGCATTTTAATTTTTAATACTTTTCCGTCTTCCAATTGTTCGCCGACCACAATATCGTTTTTCGTAAAAAATGTCTTTTGTTTTTCTCCTTCTCCCGCCAAAATTCTTTTCATTCTCTCACCTATTTTGTTTTATATTATATATTAATATACCTTAAAAACTGCAAAAAGTCAATTTCCCCCCATGCAACAAGCCTATTCGTCCATTCCCAAACAGAATGACCTTGACAATCTTTTTTAAAAATCATATAGTATAGATGGAACATTAAAGCCGTTTTAACTTTTAAATTTAATTAATATTTTGGAGGTACTCTATGAACAAAATTATTCTCGGTGTCATGTTAAAACAAAGAATCGAAACTGCGACAAAATTTCAAGATCTCTTGACAGAGTATGGCTGCTATATCAACACACGCATCGGTCTTCACACCAGCGAAACCGAAAGCTGCAGTCCCATGGGCTTGGTTTTGCTTGAAGTAGCAGGTGGCCAGGAAGAAAAAGCTGCCGAGCTGGAAAAAAAGCTGCTTGAAATCGGTGGCATCGTTGTTCAAAAGATGGTTTTTTAATCTATCCGATCGATATAATAAAACAGGATGCAAATAAAGCGGCATCCTGTTTTATTATATCAATTTTCATTCATCTCGCATATTATTTTTGATTTTGTTATTTCAACGCGATTTTTTACGAGAAATTCACTTGCGCAAGTCCGGCACACCTTTGCAATACACCCTTTGCTCGATGCGCTTGAGTCCGCCAAGATTGTTATCATGCAGCTGTCCTCTTTCGCCTGTGGATGTATTTAACTCTATCACGCCGTATATTTTCATCCCATATGACTTGCTTTTCTTGACATTCATTAAATATCCGTGATAATTCCTTCAACCAATTCTTCAAATTCTTTTCCTTTTTTTCGCGCTGTTTCTATCACCTCTTCGCCCGACAGCGGCGCACCCAGCACGCCGGCAGCCGCATTGGAAATTAAGGACAGCCCCAGCACTTGCATACCGCAATGCACGGCAACAATCACTTCCGGCACCGTGGACATGCCCACCGCATCGGCTCCCCACAGGCGAAAAGCATTGATCTCTGCCGGTGTTTCAAAACTCGGTCCCGTACAGGCAATATAGATGCCTTTTTTTAGCGGCAAATTCATTTTTTTTGCGCGCTCTTCCGCTATTTTTCGCAAACATGGCGTATAAGCAAAGGTCATATCAAAAAACCGTGCACCGTGGGCGGCTATGTTGGGGCCGATCAGCGGATTGGTCCCAAGCAGATTGATGTGGTCTTCAATGAGCATAATGTCTCCCGCGGCAAAAGTTTTATTGATTCCTCCTGCCGCATTGGTCACAATCAATGTTTCTATGCCCAATTCTTTGAGTACCCTGATGGGAAAGGTCACTTCTTGCATTGTATAGCCTTCGTAATAATGCAGCCTTCCTTGCATAAAAGCCACATCTTTGCCCCCAAATTTTCCAAAGACAAATCGTCCTTTGTGGTCAGGTGCCGTAGATGCTTTGAAGTGCGGAATATCTTTATAATCCACAAAGACGGCATCTTCTACCTTTTGTGCCAACTCGCCCAACCCCGAGCCCAAAACCACCGCCACAGAGGGTCTGATGTTAATTTTTTCTATTAAATATTTTGCTGCTTCTCGAAACATATTCTACTCCTTTGTTTGCAATCGCTTTAAAATTTCTTGTGTACTGCGATTTGCATGATAAATAACTTTTTCAATATCTATCGTCAAATATTGTCCGTTTTCATACAACACCTTGCCGTCTGCCATGCTCAAGACTACATCGCTTCCCTGGGCAGAATATACCAAATTGTTTTGCATGACGTGGCAGGGTTGCATCCATGGTTTTTTTGTATCAAGAACCACCAAATCCGCACGGTTTCCCGCTTCAATTTTTCCGCAGTCATAACGGCCTTGTGCCTTAAATCCGTTTATGGTTGCCGCCGCCAGTCCGTGACGGGGCTTAATGGTCAACACATCATCATAAGCCGCATTATATGCAATGGAGAATGTTTTGATTTCTTCAAATAAGTTTAAATTATTGTTGCTTGCGGCGCCGTCTGTTCCCAATGCAACAGAAATATCTTTTTCTATCAGTTTCGGCACATTGCAAAATCCGCTTCCCAACTTTAAATTACTGTTGGGGCAACATGCCGCCGTGACATTTTTTTCTTTTAAAATTTCAAAATCTTCCCCCTCCAACCAAACACAGTGGGCTGCTGTGGTGGGCATATCAAAAATCCCCAGATCATAAAAATATTTTGCGGGCGTTTTGCCGTTTCTCGCCTTGCATTGCTCATGTTCAGTCTTGGTTTCGGACAAATGGATATGCATATTTAAATTTTTTCCTCGACCAAAGTCAACGGTTTGTTCGACAATTTTTGCATTGGACGTGTATTCTCCGTGAACCGATAAATCCACCTTAAATTGTCCGTCATTGGCATTGTGATAGTTTTCGAGTAAAAACAGATTTTCTTTATAGATCGGTAAATCGGATAAGTTTCTTTCGTCAAAACAGGTAAGCCCAACACTGAAGTTGCACTTTATCCCTGCATCCAAAACGGCTTTTGCCATTTGTTCTCCCATAAAATACATATCCGTGAAAGACACTGTTCCAAAACGAATCATTTCAGCGCATGCCAATAGGGCTCCGTTATAAATATCTTCTTTGCCCATTTTGTCCTCAAAAGGAAACACCTTTTGATGGAGCCAGTCCTGTAATTTTAAATTTTCCGCATAGCCACGAAGCAATGTCATCGATGCATGACTGTGCGCATTTACCAATCCGGGCATAAGCAGCTTGTCACTTCCGTCATAAATGCGGCCATAGTCTTTTGTCGGCGGACTTTGCCCCACATAATCAATGATTTTGCCCTCAATGCCCACATAACAATTTTTCTTCACCCCAAAGTGTTCGTCCAGAATATCTATATTTTTTAATAGCATGATGTCTCCTCGCCGATAATAAAATCCTTAGGATTTAGCTGAAAGTCATTTTTTTTGTATTTTATTTTCCCTTCTTGCCGCAAACGGCTTAATTCGCGCGACATGGCACTGCGGTCCACCGACAAAAAATCCGCCAGTTCATCTCGTGAAAAAGCAATACGAAAAGATAACTTTCCTGCCTTTTGCGCATAGGTCAACAGATACATGCACAATTTTTCTTTTGTGGTTTTGCAGGATAACAATTGAATTTTTTCGTTCAGAATAATATTTTTCTTCGCGATGATTTGAGAAAAATTCGCGCTGAGTGTTTTGTGAAATCCGCACTGTTTGCCGCAAACATCAACGATTTTTTCCGCAACAAACCAAACAACCGTGCAATTGGTCACTGCCACAACATTAACAGGCATGCTTTGACATTTGATTGTGGCAAAGGCTTCGGCAAACAAATCCCCTTCTTTTAGCTCTGAGATAATTCGTCTGTTGCCCAGTATATCCGTGTGAACAATTTGTGCCGTTCCTTTTGTCAAAATACCCACCGAGTCAACATAACTTCCCATTTCAATAATGTCACTGTCCTTGCCGTAACTTTTTTCAACCGCCAACAAGCAAGTAATAATCGCCTCTATCTCGTGCGGTGCAATATTGCGAAACAATTCGCTTTTTTCGAGGTTGTTTTGATTGTTTTCCATAATTTTCCCCTTATTGCAAATGCAATATATTTATTTTACTCTGCCACACCGAAAAATGCAAACCGCTGTTTTTCCATTTATGTAACCTGAAAATATAACTTTTAATTAAAAAAAATAATTTGTTGCAAATGCAATGGAATTGACTTGTGACACAAATTATAATAAACTCAAGATGAAAAATGAAACAGAAAGAGGAATAACAATATGATTCGAAAAATTATTACCATCGATCAAGATAAATGTGTAGGATGCGGACTTTGCACCAATGCCTGTCAGGAAGGCGCAATCGGCCTTGTCAACGGCAAAGCGCAGCTTTTAAGAGACGATTACTGCGACGGCCTGGGAAATTGTCTGCCGGTTTGCCCCACGGGTGCCATCAGTTTTGAAGAGCGCGAAGCGGCCGCATTTGACAAATCCGCCGTAGAACAACACAAAGCCTCTAAAGCAGCCCCGCAAACCCTTGCCTGCGGTTGCCCCGGCTCTCAGTCGCGCGCATTTGAAAAAGATACTTCCGCAAAGCAAGAACAACCCGCCGCGAACGCAGCTCCGATAGAGTCTCAGTTACGTCAATGGCCTGTTCAAATCAAACTGATTCCCGTCAATGCGCCCTATCTCGACAACGCGGATTTGCTTATTGCCGCTGACTGCAGCGCCTTTGCATACGGCAATTTTCATGAAGAATTTATCAAAGACAAAGTGACCATCATTGGTTGCCCCAAAT
Organism: uncultured Eubacteriaceae bacterium; assembly: GCA_937880125.1. Classification (GTDB taxonomy): domain Bacteria; phylum Bacillota; class Clostridia; order Eubacteriales; family UBA1433; genus UBA1433. The sequence continues at coordinate 10,110 of CALFLU010000098.1, read as the reverse complement.
TAGACGAAGGCGACTACACCGAAAAATTCACTGAAATTTTAAACCTCAACAACATCAAAAGCATCACCATCGCCCGCATGGAAGTGCCCTGCTGCGGCGGTCTTGAAAACGCAGTGAAAACCGCCATGCTCAACAGCGGCAAAATTATTCCCTGGAAAGTGGTCACCATCTCCGTCGACGGCAACATCTTGCCATAAATCCTCGCTTTTTGACTTGAATCCATTCCAAAATAATAAGGCTCTCGCATTAATGCGGGAGCCTTTCGGTTCCAAAACCACAGCATTCTTTATCAAGAAAACGACGTGCTTGACGATGGCTTGTTGCGCCAATAAAAATTTTGTCAAAAGGCAAGGATAATGCCGCCTTCATTGGCATACATGGAGCTGATTCCCCTCGTCGGCACAATAACAATTTCCGCAAAATGGAAAGTGTCAATAATGATTTTTCTCACGTGTTCCGCTAAACCGACATTATTGCAATGAGCAATTACAATTTCTTGCCCCTCAGTGGGCCTGCCGCTTTTGCGAATTAAATCCATCAATTTTACAATCGCTTGTCTTTTTCCGCGCGCATTGGCAAACAGAGCAATATTTCCGTCTCCGTCTGATCCCATAATGGGATAAATGTTCAATATGGAAATAATCTTTCCCGTGATTCGGTGCAATCTTCCGTTTCGGATCAAATTATCAAAATTTTCCAAAATAAAATAGGTCTTCATTTTTTTGACAAAATCTTCGATTTTTTCGATGATATATTCCCTTGTTCGCCCCTGCTCAATCAGTCTGCGAATTTTCAAAGCCACCAACACTTCTCCTGCCGAAGCACTTTTTGAATCAAACACATGAATTTGCGCGCCTTTTTCTTCTGCCAATTTTTTTCCTTGCAGCGCACTTTCAAAAGACCCCGACAGATGCTTCGACAACGTCACGGCAAATCCGTCCTTAGCTTCCAAAAAAGCATCGCGGTAAGCCGAAGGCGAAGGACATGCAGAAAAAATTTTCCCTTTATGATTCTTCATAGCTTTCATGAAAACTTTCATATTTAATTTATCGTCGTCCACAAACATCTTGTCTCCCATGGTTATGCTCAGTGGAACCGTAATGGCATTGAATCTGCTTTTTAAATCTTTTGTCAAATCACAGCAACTATCCGCAATAATGAAGCGTTCCATTGTATACCTCAATCCCTTTTCATTTTTATCTTTTGATTCAGATTATCTTAAGCATAGTGGACTCAGTATACACTGTTTTCGATGAATAATCCATACTTTTTTTGCATTTTTTTACAGTCCCGTCATTATGATTTTTTCCAGATAATACAAACCTAAGCCCACCACACCCGCACCCAAAATAATCAGCACGGGATTAATCTTTTTCCACCTGGCTAAAACAAAGCTGCCTGCAGCAATCACCACGGCAATTACATCCACACTGCGAATATCTCGCAACACCTTTGTCTGAAAGAACGCCAAAAACAAAATGGCCAATGCAGCTGAAGCAATCAAACCCGTAACCGCAGGGCGAATGCCGCTCATGATGCCGTCTACCACGGCAAGGTGCGAAAACTTGTTCAACAGATATGAAAGCAGCATGATGATGAAAAACGCCGGTAACATACAAGCCACCACCGCCACCACCGCTCCGGGCACACCGCCCAGTTTAAATCCCACAAAAGTAGCCGTATTCACCGCAACCGTCCCCGGCGACATCACCGAAAGTGTTACCATATCGGCAAATTCCTGCACCGTCAGCCACCCCCGCTGATCCAGCACGATCGAAGACACCATCGGCAGTGCCGCATATCCGCCGCCGATGCTGAACAATCCGATTTTTAAATAACTGACAAAAATCTGCAGATAAATCATTTTTCTTCCTTTTTTGCTTTAATGATTCGATAATAAGACATTGTCATGCCCACAACTGCCGCCAGCAATATAATCCAGGGCACGCTGAAATTAAATACAAACGACGCCACAAAAGCGGCTGCCAAGATAAAAATGGTGACGATATTTTTGCTCTTTGTTACATCTTCTCCCATTTTGATTACCAAGTTTAAGACCACTGCCGCCACGCCTGCTTGCATCCCTTTTAGCAAGTAACTCACCGCAAGGTTATCGCGAAAATAAGAATAGGTAACTGAAAGTACGATAATAAACACCAAGGGCGGCAAAATAGTCGCCAACAAGGAGAGCAACGCCCCTGTCACGCCTACCAAGCGATACCCAATCAACATCGCCGCATTGCCGGCAATGGCACCGGGCGTGGACTGTGCAATAGAGATAATATCCACCATATCTTCTTCGCTTATCCAGCAATATTCTTCCACAAAGCGCTTTCTGAGCAACTCAATAATCACCAAGCCCCCACCAAAGGCAATGGAGCTGATGTACAAGGTTGAAAAAAACAACCTTTTGTATATTACCGATTTTTTCAGATCGCAAAATTGTTCCATTTCAGTTTTCTACTGCAGACCGACAAACAAAATACACCAGCCCGCCTCCCATCGTTGTCGTTTCATACCACACTTTCAAGTCTGTTTCTCTTATTTCTCCGTTATCGACAAAGCCCAGCTTCATCTCATTGCCGTCTTCATTTTTCTCCAAAGACACAACGGTCATCCAGTGCCACCTGTCTATATTCTTTGCCTGCCCGCTGCATAAATTCAAAAAGGCAATAGGCACCCCTTTATTGAGCCCACTTTCAATAAAACGGACAATTTCTTCAAGGGAAGGTCGCAAGTAACCCTCTCCCGCTATGTTTAGCACCGCATAGTCCAACGGAATCCGGTTTTTTTCCGTGTACTCCAGTGCACCCTGCACAAATATCTCCGTGGAAAACACGCCCAGCAGCGTAGGCGTTATATATTGCCAAATTTCTTCCATCAGCTGCATGGCATCTTCCTTGGGTACATGGGCAGTGTCTTTATACTCATCATGAAAAAGATAGAGTAAGATGTTTGAAAACGAACTGGGTCCGCATCCGGCTCTGCGCTGTCGCGACTTGGAATACCAATCCTGATTGCAACCGTAAAATACCCGACCCGACTCTTGTTCTTTTATTTTAAAGCGCTCCATATTTTGAATTTTCATGGCACATTCAATCCTTCATTATTGACGGTGTCTTGTTACGCTTATGCCTCAGATGTATTTTGATCAAATAATTCCGTTGAGAGATATCTCTCGCCGCTGTCGGGAATTAACACAACAATTACTTTATCTTTGTTTTCTTCTTTTGACGCTTCTTGCATCGCCGCCCAAACTGCCGCCCCGCCCGAAATGCCGATCAGCAGTGCTTCGGATTTGGCCACTTCTCTTGCTGCGGCAAAGGCATCTTCATTTTGAACCGCCACCACTTTATCATATATTTTTGTGTCGAGTGTTGCCGGTACAAACCCCGCCCCGATTCCCTGAATTTTATGTGCGCCCGCTTTGCCCTCGGACAACACCGCCGAAGCTGCCGGCTCAACGGCGATGATTTTGATATTTTGATTTTGTTCCTTCAAATACTTGCCCACGCCGCTAAGGGTGCCGCCGGTTCCTACCCCGGCAACAAACATATCCACCTTTCCTTCTAAATCTTTCCATATTTCCGGTCCGGTGGTTTTTTTGTGTATGGCAGGATTGGATAAATTGTTGAATTGATCCGGAATGTAGCTTCCCGGAATGCTTTTCGCCAGCTCATGTGCCTTTTCAATGGCACCCTGCATCCCTTTTACGCCTTCTGTCAACACAATTTCGGCTCCATGAGCCTGCAGCAGCATACGGCGCTCAACACTCATCGTATCCGGCATAGTCAAAATTGCGCGGTAGCCTCTTGTGCGAGCGACCAGCGCAAGCCCGATTCCCGTATTGCCGCTTGTGGGTTCAATGATTACGGCACCCGGTTTAATCTTGCCCTGCTTTTCCGCATCTTCCAACATGGCAAGCCCCACGCGGTCTTTAACACTCCCTCCGGGATTAAACCCTTCCAGTTTCGCGATGATTTTTGCATAAAGTTTCTTTTCTTTTGCCAATTTGTTTAGTTCCAGCATCGGCGTATTGCCAATAAGTTCCGTTATACTTTGATATATTTTCATTTTCTTACCTCATTGCCGTCATTTTTTGTTTTTTATCCTGCCACCATGCGCATGCCTGCCCAAAAACCAAAAATTCCAATACATATCGATAATACAATATAGAGCAGCGCATTTAATTTCTCGTGATTCTCAATGAGAGAAAATCCCTCAAACATAAAAGTCGAAAATGTGGTGTATGCCCCTAAAAAACCTTCGGCCAACAACAGATACCACCTGGCCGAAAAGGAATAGGCCATCACGATTCCCAGCAAAAATGCTCCGGTGATATTAATAACAAACGTTCCTACAGGCAATGCTGTTTTCGCTTTTTTTCCGATTGCTCGACCTATACCAAATCGTGCCATGCTACCCAGCGCGCCGCCTAGTCCAACAAGAAGAATATTCATTGCCTAACCTTCTTTTGCGTGATTTTTTTTGCCCAACCCATCCCTGCATATGCCGCGATGAGCCCTAGCCCCGCAGACAACACGATATAGGCAATCGCTCCCATGTATTGTTGCTGCATCATCAGCACAACCGCTTCTTTGCAAAACGTGGAAAACGTCGTAAACCCACCCAAAAATCCCACTGTTATCCCTGCTTTGAGGTCTTGCTGCAGATAAATTGTCTCGATTGACAACGTAAGAATAAAGGCCAACAACAAACTGCCGATAATGTTAATCAACAGCGTATCAAAAGGAAATGACGATATAGCTGTCGCTGTACCAATCTGCTTGATACCAAACCTTGCCAGGGCACCTAACATACCGCCCAGGGCGACAAAGATATATTTTTTCATATCGACTCCTCTGCCAAGGCGCTTTAGCAATCAAAATAAATGCTGCCGCCAATAAACTCTCTTAAAATAGAGTTAAAAGGAATTTTTTCCGTGGGAATAGGTTCGAAAAATGCTGTAAAGTTTAACAACCGCTCCAACGTGCTCTTGTGAATGCCGTTTTTATCCACCTTTTGCAGCGCTTTTTCCGCCGAAGCCCTCAGCGCATTCATTTCATAGAGCAAACTCGAATTAAACATCACGTCCGCTTCCTCTTGAAATTTAAATACATTTCTGTGCTCACCCCGTCGCACGCTGGGCCACATCTCAAAGGTATGCTCCGGTGCAGCCCCACGCGAACGCTCGTCTCGCACCATACGGCGTATTAATCTCACTTCGGTGGAGGGTACGCGGTTTTCCATATCCAAATTGGGTCCAAACAAAGCGCTGATGTAAATTTTAAAGAACATATTGCGATAGACCGAGGGCATCAGTCTCGGATTCAAGGCATGAATGCCTTCCACAACCAATATTTCATCCGCATGCAACTTCATTATTTTCGTCGTCGTTGCGCGTTTACCGCGAATAAAATCAAAAATCGGCGCCTCAATGACTTCGCCCGCAATCAATTCTTTAATTTGCTTATGCAAAAGTTTTAAATCCAAGGCATCGAGGTTTTCAAAATCATACTTGCCCTCTTTGTCCTTGGGCGTTTGATCGCGATCGACAAAATAGTCGTCCAAAGAAAGCTGCAAAGGCTTGAGTCCGTTTACACGCAATTGCGTCGACAATCGGTTCAAAAACGTGGTTTTGCCCGACGAAGAAGGACCTGCAATTAAAATGACTCGCAGGGCGCGTCTCTGCTTTAAAATCGCATCCGAAATATCCGCAATCTCTTTTTCCTGAAGGGCTTCGGCAATGCTGATCAGCTCCCAGCTTCGCCCCGTTAAAATATATCGATTTAAGTCTTCAACCAACTCCATGTCGATATTTTCAAGCCAGTTATGGGTTTTTGTGTATGTTTCCGCAAGCTTTTGCGGTAATATAAACGGACTGTCTTCTTCATTGCGAATGTCCGAAAAATCCACGATAAAACCCGAATCAAAGGGCACAATCCGAAAAGGCTCTGCCTGTGCCGGCTGTGTCAACGACGGATAGACGGTCTTGACAATATCGCCGTCGATGCAGTATTGATAATAGCCGTCTTTGTGGTATAAAAATTGTATCGGCTGATTTTCTTCCACCCATTTGTCCAAACCGGCGGCGATTTGTCTCACTTCTCGTTCGGACAAAACAGAATTTGTCAGTCGACAAAAAACGCCATCCTCAATGGAATATGCCGTTTTAAGCACTTCGTCGGGAAACAAATCTTTGACTACCTTAATCAGCCCCAACTTAACAACCTGTCGGTCTTGTTGCAAATGTGTTTCTTTCATATGATTCAATTCCTGATTTTTTCTTAGCCACAGACTTTGCTGCGTTATTTCAGTATACTATGTTCGCTCCCAAAAATACAATGATTTTATATTTGCTTTTATCTTTTGACACTTAAACAAAAATAAAACAGCCTCGGAACCAATCACGGTTTCGAGGCTTTCTGTTTTTGTCGGGAAGCTTTTATTCTAATTCTACGACCTTTGCACCTTCAACATTTTTCTTAACGGACTCAATGCCGTTTAAGCAGCTTGATTTTGCTTGATAGCCTTCGCCGGTTGCAATGATTTCACCGTTGCGCGCCTTTAACCTGAAGCGATATTCGCCTGCTTTATCCATATAAATTTCAAATTTTGGATTGGTCGCTTTTTCATAATTTTCGATTGTCTGGTCTTCGATCGCAGCCTTCGGTGCATTGACTGTCACACTTTCAATCCCATTTTTGCAAGACGCAAGCGCTTGGTACACTTCTGATACGGCAATCACCTCGCCGTTTCTTGCTTTCAATTGAAATACGAAACCTGTGTTTGTTTTTTTAATTTCAAACTTTCCTGCCATTTTCTTCTCCTTATCCTCTTAATTATTTCGTTGTTTTTTGTCTTGTTGCGCTCAAAATTTTGCGCATTTTGCTCTTTGCCTTGATAGGGTTATTTTATCATATTTCACAAGAAAACATGTTTTTTGTTATCGGTTTTAAAAAATATATTTAGTCGGCATTTTCTATCTGCACCACAGCATTTTCTTCCGATTCCGATTCATCCAAAATCGTCAATTTTGTTTTCGTAATACGCTTTTCTTTAATCTCCAGAATTTCGAATGTCAGATTACCGATTGCCAGGATGCTTCTGTCGTCTTCTTCGGGAATAACACCCATAATGTCCAACAAAAGTCCCGATAGAGTATCGTGATTTTCCGATTCGATTTTTAGACCCAGCGCGTCGTTAATGTCATCGATATAGACCAGTCCGTTGAGCATATAGGTTTTGGGGTCAACTTTTTCAATGGTGGATTCCACAATATCACCCATATCGTCAATGGGACCCATAACCTCTTCCACCAAATCCTCAATGGTTACAATGCCCGCAAATCCGCCGTATTCGTCAATCAAAACGGCAATATACTGTTTTGAGCCCTGCAATTCTTTAAACAACTCGTCAATATTTTTGCTCTCAGGCACAAAATACGGCTTGTGCAAAATGGGTCGTATCTGCACGTTCTCAAAACCAACTTTTCGTGCCTCCAAATAAAAGTCTTTCATATATAAAATACCGATAATGTTGTCGATTTCGTCGTCGTATACCGGAATTCTCGAATGGCGTGTCGCCAATAATTCATCAATATACTCACTCAGCGGGTCGTTGATATCAATGGCGTATACATAGGTGCGAGATGTCATGATTTCTTTGGCTAAGATGTCGTCAAATTCAAAAATCGACTCGATGAGATTTTTTTCATATTCGTTGAAAACACCGGCTTCTTGCCCTGTTTCAATCATGGATTTGATTTCTTCTTCCGTCACCTGCTCTTCCAGCTTTTCGTGATGCATGCCAAACATTCTCAACACCAGGCGTGTGGAGGCCGACAGCAGTTTGATAAACGGATAGGCAATTTTGGATACGATCGACACAGGCCGTGCTGCAAATAAACTCACGGCTTCCGCCTTTTGCAGTGCAATGCGCTTTGGCACCAATTCACCAAAAACCAATGTGAAATAAGATAAAATAATCGTAATGAGCACCAGGGCCACTTGGTGGCTGTAAGGCAGACCATGACTGCTGAAAAAATTACCCAATCGCTCAGAAATCCCCGTTGCGGCAAAAGCACTCGCAAAAAAACCAGCCAATGTAATTGCCACTTGAATCGTTGACAAAAACTTTGTCGGTTCTTTGAGAAGGTTTTGCGTCAGCAAGGCTCTTTTGTTGCCTTCTTCAGCCATTATATTGATTTTGTTTTTATTGACAGATACAATCGCCATTTCCGCAGATGCAAAAAATGCATTAATGGCCGTTAAGAGAACCAGAACGAGTATTTGAACCAGCAAGCTACTTCCCGAAGGGTCAGGGTCTGACATGAGAATCCTCCAAAAGAATCATAAAAATTTTATATTATATTACCATAACAATATCTTTTCTGCAAGTCAAGTTCTTGTAAGGTGATTTTACACCATTTTTTCCTCGTTTATCGAAGGCAAAGAGGCCATGTTTTCAAAAACGGGCATATTGACAATTCGCTTTCAATTTTGTAGAATTTTGAATAAAGTTATTTGAGATTCTATTGATCGATATTCACATAGCTGCATTGCTTCAATGTGCTGTGAGGCAGCGTCCCTGCCGAATAAAAAATACTAATTAAAGACGAAACTGTTCTGGGAAGGCGGACAAAATGTGGTTTGCAAAGTCAAAACAAGATGTATTGCAAGAACTTGAGGTCGATATTGCTGTCGGACTCAGCAGCGAGGAGGCACAGGCGCGGCTCGAAAAATACGGACAAAACGCGCTGAAGGGAAAACCGAAAAAAAGTCTCGTCGCTTTATTTTTTTCTCAACTGAAAGACGTATTGATTTATGTGTTGCTCGCCGCAGCTGTTGTAACCATTTTTATCGGCGAATACACCGACTCCATCATTATTTTATCTGTAGTCATCCTCAATGCCGTCATTGGCGTTGTGCAAGAGCACAAGGCGGAAAAAGCCGTTGAGGCATTGCAAAAGATGACGACGCCCAGGGCATTGGTGCGTCGTGACGGTGAGGTCAAAGAAATCGACTCACAAAACTTGGTTCCCGGCGATATCGTCATTTTAGATGCCGGAAGATATGTGCCTGCGGATATTCGTTTGCTGGAAAGTGCCAATTTGCAAATTGAAGAATCTGCGCTCACCGGCGAATCGGTTCCTTCCGACAAAAACGCCAATGAAGTTTATCAGGATCCCAAAACGCCGCTCGGAGACTTGTCAAATATGGCCTTTATGTCTACACTGACCACTTACGGCCGCGGCGAGGGCATTGTCGTGGGCACTGCCATGGATACCGAGATGGGCAAAATAGCAAAAATTCTCGATGAAGACAATACCGAGTTGACACCGTTGCAAAAACGCATGAACGAACTTGGGCGAGTCCTCGGCTTTATTGCCATCGGGATCTGTACGTTGATATTTATCATTGCCTTGATTCAAAAACGCGATTTGTTTGAAATGCTTTTGACCGCCATCAGCTTGGCTGTTGCAGCCATTCCCGAAGGGCTTGCCGCCATTGTAGCCATTGTTTTGGCGCTGGGCGTGACCCGCATGTCCAAAATCAATGCCATTGTCAAAAAGCTTCCCGCGGTTGAAACGCTGGGTTCTGTCAACATCATTTGTTCAGACAAGACCGGTACGCTCACACAAAACAAAATGACTGTTCAAAAAATGTACACCTATGATAATTTGGTAGATATTCCCGCAACAAGCGAGGCGCTATCCGCTGAGGGCGACACCGCAGAGTTGATTAAATCTTTTGTTCTCTGCTCCGATGCAACCTACGAAAACAACCAAGGCACCGGCGATCCCACTGAGATTGCGCTAATTGTTTTGGGTAATAAGCATGATTTAACAAAACCGACACTCAACAGCAAATATCCTCGCCTTTCAGAAAACCCCTTCGACTCAGACCGCAAATTGATGTCGACATTGACCGAATATGACAGGGCTAAATACCGCGTCCACACCAAGGGTGCCCTCGACAACCTGCTGCGCATTTCCACTTCAGCATTGGTTGACGGCAAAGTTGTGCCCCTGACCGACGAAATGAAAGCCGAATACCTTCGTGTTTCGGAAAACCTGTCCGATGATGCTTTGCGCATTTTGGGTGTGGC
>CALFLU010000097.1 GCA_937880125.1 uncultured Eubacteriaceae bacterium | reverse complement strand
CCAACTTGGTGACTGCGCTTTGATACATGATTTCTTTGATTCCGGCAAAAATCACCCCCGCCGTGCCTTCGATGCTCTTTAATACCAAATTGCCCGAAAATCCGTCACAGACAATCACGTCACACTCTCCGTCAAACAAGCTGCGTCCCTCCACATTGCCGACAAAGGCGATGTCTTCTTTTTCCAGCAGCTCATAGGTCTCCTTCGTCAAGGCATTTCCCTTTTTGGCTTCTGTTCCGATATTTAACAACGCCACCTTCGGTGCTTCGAGCCGGTACATGTTTTTCATATAAATACTTCCCATTAATGCAAATTGCTGCAAATATTCGGCTCTGCAATCTGCATTGGCGCCCGCATCCAACAACATGGTCATTTTGCCCGACTTATTGGGAATCAAAATAGCAATCGCAGGACGTTTAATGCCTTTGATTCTTCCCATGTAAACAAGTGCCCCCGCCAAAAGTGCGCCTGTGCTGCCTGCGGATATAAAAACGCTTCCCTTTTCCTCTTTTGCCAAATTGAGTCCCACGCAAAGAGAGGAGTCCTTCTTGCGCCGCACTGCTTGCGCCGGTTCTTCGTCGTTGCTGATGATCTCGCTTGTGCCTATAATTTCAAACAATCCTTCGTCAATGGATGCTTGCTTCAAAACATCGCGAATTTGCATCATATTTCCCACCAGGGTAATTTTTTTGCCCAAATGTTTTGCCGCTTGCGCCGCTCCCAAAACAATTTGCTTTGGCGCGTTGTCTCCACCCATTGCATCAACGATTATTTTCATTTCTTATCCTCTTTTACATTTTTCAAAAATGATGGCAGAGACTTATTTCCTCTGCCATTATTTTTATTGTTCTATTTTCAATACTTCCACGTTGTTATAATTGCCGCAGTTTTTGCATACTCTGTGAGAAAGTTTTGTCTCACCGCACTTGGGGCATGTGCTCAATGCGGGCATGTCCAGTTTATAATTCTGCGCTCTTCTGGCTTTTTTTCTTGCTTTGCTGGTTCTACTCTTTGGTACTGCCATGTCTTACACCTCCTTGTCTGTATCAGAAAGTAATATTTCTAATTTCTCAAAATATGGATTTTTCTTCTCTTTTTCGCAATCACAATGATGTTGGTTTTTATCTTGCCCGCAAATGGGACAAAGTCCCTGGCAGCTCTCTTTACAAACGTTTTTTATCGACGTTCTTAAGATAATTTGATCCCTTGCCAGCTCAACAGTATCTATCTGTCCTTGCGCATAGGTCTCATTTAACTGAGCAAGCGTGTATTTTTCTTTAAAGAAGAGCCTTTGCGGTCGTTCAAACTCCACCAAACATCTCGAGCAGATAATTTTTGTGTCATAATGCACTTTTAACTCGACATAAACCATGTCATGCTCAAAATACACACAAGTGGTGATCTCGAAAGGTCGGGGGATTATCACATCTTCATAAATCTCAAATCCGTCCGCACATTCTGTGCGCTGAATTTTCAGTGACTTATTTTTGAGCAGTAAAGCAAAATCAATCTTCATCTGCCTTCCCCCTTACAAACCGTGAGAAACATTATATAAATTTGTAAAGTGATTGTCAATATAATTATGCTTGCGTGATTTCTTTTGTATCCATTGCAATCATCAATTCTTCGTTGGTCGGGATCAACATCACCGCCACTTTAGAATCTTCGGCACAAATAAATGTTTCGTTTCCGCGCGTATTGTTTTTGTCGTGATCCAGTTTGATTCCCATAAACTCCAATCCTTCCAGGCACGCCTGGCGAATGGTGACCGAGTTTTCGCCAATACCCGCAGTAAAGACAAC
>CALFLU010000096.1 GCA_937880125.1 uncultured Eubacteriaceae bacterium | reverse complement strand
GCGATGCCTTTGCCGACGCGCCCTTTAATACGAAAATCAGCTATGCAAGCAAAGCCTTTACCTGCCTGGCAATGTGCAAAATCGTCGCAGACGAAGGCCTTTGCATTGACACCGTCAGCAGCGGAGAGCTCTACACCGCCCTTATGGCAGGCATAAAAGGGGAGAGTGTTACCTATCACGGCAGCAACAAAAGCGACGAAGAGCTTCGCTATGCCGTGGGCAGCGGCGTGGGCTGCATTGTCATCGACAGCTTTTACGAAATTGAGCAGCTGCAAAACATTTGCCGCTCGCTTAATACGGTGCAAAACGTCATGATTCGCATCAATCCGGGTATCATGGCCAGCACCCACGAGCGCATTCTCACAGGCAAAGCCGATTCCAAGTTCGGCATCGCTCTCAGTGACGCCTATGACGCCGCACAACAGATTGCAGCTCATTCACCGCATTTGCGCTTAAAAGGGCTGCATTGCCATATCGGTTCGCAAATCGCCACCGATAAAGCCTTTGTGGCGGCGGCAAGCAACCTCATTGCACTCTATGAAAAAATTGTCCTGCAACTGCACATCGATTTAAAAGAAATCAACCTCGGGGGCGGCTTTAACATCGACTATACAGAAGAAGAAACCCCCTTTGACATAAACGGCTATGCCCGTGCGCTCAGCGCACTGTTTGAAGAAAAATTCAACGCCTCATCTCTGCCCATGCCCACCGTGGCCATTGAGCCCGGCAGATACATTGTGGGTCCGGCAGGCATCACGCTCTACACCGTGGGCGTTGTCAAAGACCTTGCGGGACTGCGCAAATACATCAGCGTCGACGGCGGACTCTATGAAAATTTGCGCCCTGCACTCTATAATGCCAAATACCGCCTGACCGTGGCAAACAAGCACCACCTTGCCAAGGACGAACTTGTCACCGTCAGCGGCCGATGTTGCGAGAGCGATACGCTGTTTGAAGATGTTTTGCTGCAAAGCTGCGCACCGGGCGACACGCTGGCCGTGCTGCACACGGGCGCCTATCACTTTGCCATGGCAAGCAACTACAACCGTCTGCCGCGCCCCGCTGTGGTGCTGCTCAAGGGCGACAAAAGCGAAATCATCATCCGACGAGAGACCAAAGAAGACATGATTCGCAACGACAAGTTGCCCTGCTGGCTCGATTGAAAACTAAAAGGAGACGTGCATGTTTGATAACCTTTTTACCATAGACCGTCTGATAACCATGCTCTATTCTATTCCGGCGTTGCTCATTGCCTTAAGCTTTCACGAGTTCGCCCATGCCTATGTGAGCCATAAACTCGGCGACGACACGGCCAAAAACATGGGTAGGCTGACACTGAATCCCTTTGCGCACCTCGATATAATGGGAACGATTTTTTTGCTCGTTTTTAGATTTGGTTGGGCAAAACCCGTCGGCGTCAACATGTATGCCTTTAAAGACCGCAAAAAGGGCATGCTGCTCACGGCCTTTGCAGGCCCCATTACCAACTTTTTACTGGCCCTGATTACGGCCTTTATTTTGGCGCTCTATATGAAACTCACCGCAGGCAGCACGTCACAAATCGTCGACATTTTCTTTTATATGCTCTATTACCTGCTCATGTACAATGTCATTTTGTGTGTGTTTAACTTTATTCCGCTGCCGCCGTTGGACGGCTCCAAAATGCTGGCTGCCTTTTTGCCCGACAGGCTGGAAGCCAAGTTTTATCAATATCAAATGCAGCTGAGTGTGATTTTGATCTTTTTGATGATTTTTGGTGTCATCGGACGATTTATCTCCGTGGTGGGCCCCGGCTTGGCAAAAATTTTGCTCAACGCAGCCTTTGCGGTTTTTGGTGGATAAATGAAAGATTATACAATACATACCGAAGTTTTCGACGGTCCGCTGGATTTGTTGCTGCACCTGATTCAAAAGGATCAGCTCTCTATTAGCGACATTCCCATTGAGGCTGTTACCAAACAATATATGGACTACATCTACACCTGGCAGCGCATGAATATTGATGTTGCTGTGGAGTTTATTGTCATGGCATCTCAGCTGTTGGAAATCAAATCCCGCATGCTGCTGCCGCCACCCGAAGAAGAGGAGCAAGAATTGCTGGATCCTCGTGCGCAGCTGGCGCTGAGTTTGTATGAATACAAAATGTTCAAAGACATCAGCGTTTATTTTGCAAACAGACAAGAAAACTATATGCGCATTGTCACCAAAGAACCCATCTATTTCGAAAAATCCGCTGTTCAGTTGGAAGAAGAGGATATTGACGGTAATTTGCTTTCCGCATTGATGCGCAAATACATTGCCGAACATCGTTCACTCAACGAAAAAATGGAAGCTTACAGCACGCTGGAGCGCGACAGCGTCACCGTGGACGACAAAATATTCGAAATCAAAAACGCACTCATCAAAGAAAACATCATCCGTTTCAGTCAACTGCTCGATAAACAAAAAAATCTGCTCCATGTGTTGTCGTTGTTTTTGGCGGCACTGGAGCTCATGAAGCAAAACGTGGTCATGCTCCGTCAAGAGCATAACTTTCAAGACATTTTGGTCATTTCGCTGATAGGGGAATAAGTATGGAAAAAGATTTTATGAAAAACGCACTGGAGGCTTTGTTGTTTGCCGCAGGGGATCCGTTGGAAATGGAGGTTATCGCCTCTGTTTTGCACCTGGACAGCGACAGCGCCCAAGCGCTGGTGGAAGAGTTGGCACAGGAATATGACTACGCCCTCAAAGGCGTGCAAATCACCCGTGTCGGCAAAAAAGTGCAAATGACCACCCGTGCAGAATATTTTGACTACGTGCAAGCGTTGTTTCAAGAATACATTTCTTCAAAAATGTCCCAGGCTGCGCTGGAAACCTTGTCCATCATTGCCTATCGACAACCCGTCACACGCCCCGAAATCGAGGCCATTCGCGGAGTCAATTCGTCCTCATCGGTTAAAAATCTGCTGGATAGGGGGCTCATTTTCGAAGCGGGTCGCAAAGAAGTCATCGGCAGACCCGTCTTGTTTCGAACCACCGATCGATTTTTGATGCTTTCGGGGGTGGAGAGCATTGAACAACTGCCCGAATACGAAGAAATCAGCAAACAAACCGACCCTGCACTCTTTGCCGCCGCGCAGCATCAAACACAAGACGGCTTAGTGGGTGAAGATATCGGCGAAGGTGTGGAGCAATGAGCACCGCTGCCGCCCTGCAAGGCATTTTATCCATCATCGGCAAATACACAAAAACCGACTATGATTTAAAAATCAACATGCTGAAATTCGTTTACTTAAAATACCTCATCGACAACGCCTATTTCAGCGATGAACATATCGACGAAATACGCCGTTTCAGAGAGTTTTCCCTGGCAGCTATTTTGCGCTTTCGCGGCATTGAAACAGGGGAGGTAGCCAAAGACTGCGTCATTGTCTTTTCTAAAGACGATCACTTTACCTTAAGTCAAACGCTGTTTTGGAAAAACTGGTTTGTCAAGGAGGATTTTGCCCGTCTGGTTAAAATCATGGACAATATCACCTCACAGCATGGTCAAAAAAAGCGCGGCGCCGTCTACACGCCCGATAACATCATCGACTTGATGCTTAAAATGAGCGAAGAGCACATTACGCCCGCCTCAAAACTCGTTGACCCCGCCTGCGGCAACGGCGCGTTTTTACTCAAGGCCTATGAGCGCTACGACGCACTGCTCAAAGACGATATTGGCGACAGCTTTGCGCGACACAGACAAATTCTTTCCTTTCACCTGCACGGTTGCGACATCGACCCCCTGGCGGTACTGTGCTGCAAACTGTTGTTGAGCCTCAAACACCGCAAAGCCTATTTCAGCGAAAATATTCTTTGCACCGATGCACTGCTCAACACGCCCTGGCAGGCGGAAAGCTTTGATATTTTCATTACCAACCCGCCCTATGTGGGGCACAAAATGCTCCACGGCGACTATATCAAACTGCTCCAACGCAAATACAAAGAAGTCTTTGAAAACAAGAGCGACCTCTCGTTTTGCTTTGTGGCGCTGGCACAAAAAATTCTAAAACCCCAAGGCACCATCGCTTTTTTTACGAGTCGTTATTTTTTGGAAGCCTACAGCTCGGCAAAACTGCGTGCCTTTTTATTGAAAAATTTTACCTTTCGGCATATCATTGACTTCTACGGCGTGCGCATTTTGTCGGGCATCGGCATCGATTCTTTGATTTTCATAGCCGAAAACCGCCCGCCAAGCCCGCAAGACACCATTGAAGTGCAAAAGGCCGTCTTTGAAAACCGAAGAAAAGTCTCCTCAAAAAAGTTGACGCAAAGTCTGCTGACCCAAGACGCAAAACACTATTTTCAGCAGTTTTCTTTGCCACATCGCTTTTTAAACGAGACGGTTTTTCATCTCATCAACGACGAAGAACGCGCTATTGTCCAAAAGATTGAAGAGGCTTCCTTCATCACGCTGTCCGATATTTTAGAAGACCATCAGGGCATTATCACAGGATACGACAAAGCCTTTGTGCTCAACGAGGAAGATTCCGCGTTGCTCCTATTTGACAAACAAAACTTGAAACCATGGATCAAAAACAGCGACATTCGCCCATATTTTGTGCGAAAAAATCGCTATCGACTGCTCTATGCCAACGACATTGACCCCGCGGTGCATCATGCCGAAATGCGGCATTTGCTGCCCTATAAAGACAGACTCATGCGCCGCCGCGAGTGCGTCAAAGGCACGCTGCCCTGGCATTATTTGCAGTGGGGCAGAAACAAAACACACTTTGATATCCCAAAAATCGTCTTTCCTTACAAGGCGGAAAACAACGCCTTTGCGCTGGATACCGACAAGATGTATTTCAGCGCCGATGTATACGCCCTGACCCTGAAGAGTTATGCCTATCCCATTACTTACGAATACTTATGTATTTTGCTCAACAGCCGTTTATATGACTTTTATTACAAGACCTTTGCCAAAAAACTCGGCGAAAAAATGTATGAATACTACCCCAACATGGTGCTGCGCCTCAAGGTGCCGCTGATGAAAATCAGCGAAGAAGCCATTTACGGCGCATACCGCCAGGTTGCATCAAGCGTCGGCACCGAACAATACGAAGAAAACATCGAAAATCTCAACGATTTTGTCTATAAATTATTTGATTTGACGGAGGCGGAAATAGAGTATGTTCAATCCAAATACGAGACGAAAAAAAACCTATATTGACCTGCGCAGCGACACGGTGACCCGTCCCACACCCGCCATGCGCGCCAAAATGGCCGAGGCGGAAGTGGGGGATGATATTTATAAGGACGATCCCACCGTCAATGCGCTGGAGTCAACTGCTGCGCGCCTGATGGGCAAGGAAAGAGCCCTTTTCGTGCCCAGCGGCACCATGGGCAACCAAATCAGCATCAAGGTGCACACCTGTCCGGGAGAAGAAATCATCCTGCACCGCAAGTCGCATATCTTTGTCTATGAAGCAGGCGCCGCCGCGCTGATATCCGGGGTCATGACCAACCTCGTCGACGGCGAAAACGGCTATATGGACATTGACGCAATCAAAAGCGGCATAAAAAAAGGCCTCGACATGCACCACGCCAAAACCTCGCTGATTTGCATGGAAAACACCCACAACGTCTGCGGCGGCACGGTGATAAGCTTAGAGCATATGAAAAAAATCTACGATATTGCCAAAGAAAACAACATCGCCGTGCACCTGGACGGCGCGCGCATCTTTCATGCCGCAACATACTTAAACACCGATGTCAAAAACATTGCCAAATACGCCGACAGCGTCATGTTTTGCCTGTCCAAGGGGCTTGGCGCGCCGGTGGGCAGCATGATTTGCGGCGATAAAAAATTCATCGACCGCGCCGTAAAGGTGCGTAAAATTTTGGGCGGCGCGCTGCGTCAGGCAGGGGTGTTGGCAGCGGCAGGGCTGTATGGCCTTGAGACCATGCCCGACAAACTGCACATCGACCACGAAAACGCCGCGACCTTTGCTCAAATCATCAGCGACAGCAAACATGTACAGCTCGAGGGCGAGCCACAGACCAATATTGTCAATGTTTCGCTTAAAAATACCAAGACAGACGCAGAGACCGTCGCCAAAGAAATGAAAAAAAAGGGCGTGCTCATCAACGGCGGCAAAGGCGAGAGCCATATTCGCTTTGTGTTTCACCGCGATGTATCGGATAGAGACGATGTTGCGCGCGCCGCGGAGATCTTTTTATCCGCATTGGAATAGACCATGGAAAAGAAAACCACTTTATTTAATTATAACAATGCCGACCAAGCCCGCAGCGCCCGTCCGCTGGCCAGCCGCATGCGCCCCGAAAACATGGACGAAATATTGGGTCAAGACCACATTTTGGGCAGCGGCAAAGTGCTGCGCCGCATGATTGAGACAGGCAAGTTTTCCAATATGATTTTGCACGGCCCGCCGGGCAGCGGCAAAACCTCTTTGGCTTACGTCATTTCCAAAGTCAGCGACTATGCCTTTGAAACCCTTAACGCCACCACGGCGGGTATCAAAGATATCCGTGCCGCTGTGGAGAGAGCCCAGGCCAACTTGTCCATGTACGGCAAAAAAACGATTTTGTTTATCGACGAAATCCATCGTTTCAACGCCACCCAGCAAGACGCACTGCTGCCTCATACCGAAGACGGCACCTTTACGCTGATTGGCGCCACCACCGAAAACCCTTATTTTGAACTGAGCTCGCCGCTGCTTTCACGCTCCACGATTTTTGTGCTGAGAGAGCTGGAAATACCTCACATCCACGCGCTGCTCGACAGGGCGCTGGCCGATGAAGAGCGCGGATACGGCAGCTATGATATCCAAATTGATGATGAAGCCAAAGCCTACATCTCCGCCGTGGCATCGGGTGATGCGCGCAATGCCCTCAATATTCTCGAAATGACGATTTTGGGCATGAGGCTTGCCGAAGAGGGCACAACCCTCATCGACAAAGCCCAGGTGGAAAAATGCATGCAACAGCGCAGCATTTTATACGACACAAAAGGGGACAACCACTACGACACCATCTCCGCGTTCATCAAGAGCATGCGGGGCAGTGACCCCGATGCGGCGGTGTTTTATCTGGCAAAAATGCTCGCCGCGGGCGAAGACATCAAGTTCATCGGCAGGCGCATGCTGATTTTTGCCTCCGAAGACGTGGGTAACGCCGATCCCCGAGCCTTGTCCGTGGCGCTGAGCGCCTTTGAGGCTGCCACCGTGGTGGGTCTGCCCGAAGCGCGCATTATCTTGGCGCAGGCGGCAACTTATCTTGCAAGTGCACCCAAGTCCAACGCCTCGTATATGGCCATCTCCGCCGCCATGAGCGATATTCAATCAGGCATCGACATCAAAGTGCCCGAACACTTAAAAAACAAACCCGTTTTGACCAAAGAAGTAGAATACAAATATCCCCACGATTATCAGGGCGCCTACGTGGAGCAGGACTACCTGCCCAAGGGCGCAAAGGGGAGGCGCTATTATGTGCCCACTGAGCGCGGATATGAACAAACCATTTCCGCGTATCTGCGCAGTCTAAAGAGAAAATAAAATTCACTTGATATAAAGGAGCCGTTATGACGAAAACAACACTGACCCATGCGGGTTACACCCTAAAAGAAAAAAAATATATTTCCGAAGCCGACAGCACCTGCTATCACTTTGAGCACGACCAAACCAAGGCGCAAGTCGTGTATTTGTCCAATAAAGATAAAAACAAGGTCTTTTCCGCCGCCTTTCGCACGCCCACGGCCAACAGCACGGGCATCGCACATATTTTGGAGCACAGCGTGCTCAACGGCTCCAAAAAATACCCGAGCAAGGAACCCTTTGCCGAGCTGCTCAAAGGCTCGCTCAAGACGTTTTTAAATGCCATGACCTATCCGGACAAAACCATCTATCCCATCGCCAGTATGAACGACAAAGACTACATGAATTTGATGGATGTCTATTTGGACGCGGTGTTTTTTCCGAAAATATATGAAAACGAACTGATCTTTTTGCAGGAAGGCTGGCACTATCACCTCGAAAAGAAAAAAGACGCCCTTACTTATAACGGCGTGGTCTATAACGAGATGAAAGGGGCGTACTCCAATCCCGACGAGCTGCTTTTGGACAACATTTTAGAAAGCCTTTACAGCGGCACGCCCTATGAGCACGCCACGGGGGGCAAACCCGAAGAAATTGTCAAACTGACCTATGAAGACTTTCTCGATTTTCACAAAACCCATTACCATCCCGCCAACAGCATACTTTATTTTTACGGAGACGGCGATATCTCGGCGCATTTGGCGTATTTGGACCAAAACTACCTGCAGCACTTTGAAGCTGCTGACAGCGCGCCTTTGGTGCCCGCCCGTCCGAAAAAGAAAAAATACAAAGAAATCTTGGATTACTATCCCATCA
The DNA here is from genome assembly GCA_937880125.1 of uncultured Eubacteriaceae bacterium. GTDB lineage: Bacteria > Bacillota > Clostridia > Eubacteriales > UBA1433 > UBA1433. Next base: position 13,908 of record CALFLU010000096.1, on the reverse strand, counting down.
CAGACGAAGAGGACACCGCAGGCAAAGACATTGCCGCCTTGGCTTATGCGGTGGGAACTCCCAAAGACGCCACGTTGCGCATGAGCTTTCAAATTCTCGAAAAACTGCTCACTTCCTATGCCTCTTCACCGATTAAGCTGGCGTTTCAGGATGCCAAAATCGGCAAAGAAATCGAAAGTCACTATGAAACGGACTTGTATTATTATACCTTTATGTTTTTGGGCAGAGATTTAACAAACGAGACAGACGGTCGCTTTGTAAACCTCGTGGAATCCACCCTCAAAGATATTGTGCAAAAAGGCATTGACAAAGACTTAATCGAAGCCTCCATCAATATGTTCGAGTTCGCCCTGCGCGATGTGGACAATACCACGATACCCAAAGGGCTGCACTACAACATCGATGTGCTGGACGGCATGCTCTATGGGCTCAAACCGCAAACCCATCTGGCATACGAAAAAATCCTGCAAAAAATCAAAGACAAGGCAGGGGAGGGATATTTTGAACAGCTGATTCAAAAATATCTGCTGGATAACAAACACAAAACCTCCGTGGTGCTCAAACCGCAAAAGGGCCTGCAGCAAAGGAGGGAAGAGGCAAGACAACAAGCGTTGAAAACCACCGAAGAAAGCCTTTCCGACGATGCGCGTCAGGGGATTTTAAACAACACAAAAAAACTCATGAAATGGCAAAACACCCCCGACAGCAAAACCAACCTCAAAAAAATACCCGTGGTGCCCAAAAGCGAGATCAAAGACCCCAAGGAGTCCACGCTGCTTATGGACGACGGACACTACATTTACCATGCCGCCGCACGCGACATTGTCTCCATGGATATTTACTACGACATCAGCGATATAGAGCCCGCCAAATATCACTACATCAATTTGCTTTCCTCCTGTCTGGGTGAAATGGCCACCGAGGGCTACACGCTTTCGGATTTGTCCAACGCCATCAGCATCTACACGGGCAGCATGGACTTTGCCGCCATGCTCAACAAACATGCCTTGAGCGCAGAGCCTTGGCCGCAGCTTTTGGGCGGAATTCGATTCTTATTCGAAAAACGCCACAAAGCCATGGCACTTTTAGACGAAATTTTGCACAAAACACTGCTCAACGATAAAAAACGACTCTTTGAGATCGTGGCAAAAGAAGCCGCCGTCGAAAAAAACAAAATCATTTATGACGCCAGGGGCGTGTTATTTAGCCGACTGGGTTCTTATTTGTCCTCGGCAGGGGCTTTGCAAAACGAACTGCACGGCTTGGCCTATTATGATTTTATTGAACATATCTATCAGCATTTTGATGAAGAATATGACCGCCTCGTGGCCGAAATGCAAAAATTGTACCGCACGATTTTTTCAAAGGCAAAAAGAAAGGTGCTTTTGGCGCTGGACAGTGCCCACAGCGAAGAGATGAAAGCGCTGTCGCGCTCCTATTTTGCCACCGATGCCGACGAAGAGGCAGCCAAAAAAATTACATACCCCTACAAGGCCAAAAACGAAGCACTCATCAGTTCCACCGATGTCAACTATGTGGGTCGCGCCTATGACTTTGTCAAAGCCGGCGGTGCCTACAACGGCAGCATGCAAGTGCTCAAGACCATTTTGCAAACCGACTATTTGTGGAACAACATCCGCGTGCGCGGCGGCGCCTACGGCGCGTTTTTCGTCGCGGAACGTTCAGGGGCCGTCACCTTTGCCACTTACCGCGATCCGCATGTGGCACGCTCCTTTGAAGTGATTAAAAACGCAGGGGCGTTTTTAAAAGACATCGATTATGACGACAAAGCCATGCACAAGTTCATCATCGGCACCATCGCTTCATTGGATATGCCTCTGCCGCCGCTGGCCGTGGCAAGAAGGGAGTACTACGCCTATAAAAGCAATATCACATTTGAAGAAAGACTGGCTCTGCGCCACGAAATATTGGCCACCACGCAGCAAGACATTCGCTCCTTTGGCGAATTGTTTGTGGAAATGGAAAAACGTCAGCACTATGTGTGCGCCGTGCTTTCACCCTCGGCAGCCAAAGAAAATAAGGCCTATTTTGCGGAAGAAAGGTATCTGATTAAATAATTCATGATGAAACAAAAAAAACTCCTGTCCGTTGTTCTTGCACTGCTGCTCTTTTTCAGTCTTTGCACGCAGAGTGTGTTTGCCGCACAGGAAATGGATATTCAAAACCTGCCGAGCAAAGGTCTCTATGTCAAAGAGATGGTTTCTGATACCCTGATATACGAAAACAACGCCGCACAGCGCTACTACCCGGCCAGTATCACCAAACTTGTTACGGCGCTGACGGCACTGGATTATCTGAAACTCGATGAAAAAATCACCGTGGGCAGCGAAGTCTACGACGTAATAGCGGGAAGCAGCCTGGCGCACTTAGTCCCCGGAGAAACCCTTACCTTTAAAGATCTTCTCCATGGCATGATGCTGCCCTCGGGCAACGATGCCGCCAATGCCATTGCCGCTGCGGTTGCCAAAAAAACAAATCCCCAACTCAAGGATTTTGCCGCGCAAAAGGCTTATTTTTGCTCGCTGATGAACAACAAAGCCAAGTCGCTGGGTGCCAAGGATTCCAACTTTGTCAACCCCAGCGGCCTGCACGATACCAACCACTACACGACGCCCTATGACATGTATCTTGTGGGCGCCGCCTGCCTAAACAGTCCTCAAATTATGAAAGTTGTCTCTCAAGATACCTACACCGTGGCCAACCACACCTGGTACAGCACCAACTTGCTGCTTCAGCGCACCTACGACAACCTCAAATGGATCAAAAAAGAAGGCCCCAATCCTTTTTATTCACCCTATGCCAAGGGCTTAAAAACTGGGCACACCATTGAGGCGGGAAGAACCATTGTCGCTTATTACGAAAGAGACGGCATGAAAGTTTTGTCTGTGGTATTGCAGTGCAGCAATGATGAGCTCTTTGCCGATGCAAACGCCACACTCAACTACACCACAGCGCGCTACGAAGGCGTATCTTTCGGCAAAGAAGGCAGCGTGCTTGCACAGTTGCCCATTGAAAACACCAAGCAGCCCAACAAAATTTTAGAAGTCGTCCCCGAACAAGATGCCACCGTTGTGGTCAACAAAGGCGATGGGGCAGGCATTACGCACCATGTAGCCTATTCCGACGATATTTTTTATCAACTGTTGGGAAAACGCTTTATTAAACAAGATATCACCAAAGGAGATGTCGTGGGCAAAATCACCCTTTACAACGCGAGCGGTGCTGAGATAAAAAGCGTCGATTTGCTGGCTTTGGACGACATTGTCCATGACAAATATCTGTTTTTGCGCATTGCGCTGATTGTTGCAATCCTCGTCCTGGTTTTGCTGACATTGCTGCGCCATGGACGAAAAAGGATTCGGAGAAAAAACCATGAACGAAAAAACATTCAACGTTCTCGAATTTAAAAAAATATTGCACGCCGTCGCCCAAGGTGCCAAAACCGATGCTGCCAAGGAGCGCATTTTGGCCTTGCGACCACGCTTAAATACAGCACTGATCGAAAGTGACCTCAGCAAAACGCAGGAAGCCTTTGATATTTTGTCCGCCTCGGGTGATATTGCCCGCGCGCCGTTTAGGGCCGTGGACGAATACATCATCAAGGCGCAAAAGGGCAGTGTGCTTTCTCTCGCCGAGTTTTTTGCCATCAAAACCTTCTTGCGCGTTTGCCTTAACGTTATCAAAGATTATGAAAAAATTGCGTTGTATGAATTGAGTATTCCCAATATTACCGCGATTTTTTCCTACATTCATATCGACAGAGAATTTGCCGCCCGTCTTGGTCAAGCCATTTTGAGCGCCGAAGAAATGGACGACAATGCCTCGGCCGAGCTGGCGGATATTCGCCGTCGGCTTACGCTGATCAGCGGAGAAATATCCGGTTCCGTCTATGGCATTTTAAACAACCCTTCCTATCGCGCCTATTTGTCCGATAACTTGCCCGCCATGAAAAACCAGCGGCTGACCATTCCACTGCGTGCCGAATATCGCGGCAAAATCAAGGGCGTGGTACACGACATTTCCGCAAGCGGTGCCACAATTTTCATCGAACCCGAAAAAACCGTTCAACTCAACAGCAAACTCGTCGAGACGCAAATCAAAGAATCCATTGAAATAGAGCGCATCTTGTCCGAACTCAGTGCCGATATTTCCATGATGGCCGAAAGCCTTCTCATAGCCTATGATGCCATGGTGGAACTCGACACCTTGTTTGCCAAGGCGCTTTACGGCGTGAAAAATCATTGCACGCGACCGATGATAGATGCAAAACAAACCCTTTTGCACGAGGCACGCCACCCCCTTATTGACCCTGAGAGTGTGGTGCCCTCAACAATTATGTTGGGAGAAAAATATCAAATCATCCTCATTACAGGCCCCAACACCGGCGGCAAAACCGTTGCCATTAAGACAATGGGACTGCTTCAGCTCATGGCGCAAAGCGGCCTGATGATTCCCGCAAACACAGACAGCAAAATCAAAGTATTCCAAAAGATTTATGCCGATATCGGCGATGAGCAAAGCATTGAGCAGTCGCTGTCCACCTTTTCATCGCACATGGCCAATCTCATCGATATTCTCCAATCAGCCGATGAAGACACGTTGATTTTAATCGACGAAATCGGTGCGGGCACCGACCCGCAAGAGGGCAGTGCGCTGGGCATGGCGCTTATTGACACCATTTTGGAAAAAGGCGCCTATAGCCTAATTACCACGCACTACTCTGAACTCAAAAAATACGCATTGGAAAGAAAGGGTGTTATCAACGCCAGTATGGAGTTTGACAGCAAAACCCTTAGGCCGCTCTTTAAGCTGTCCATCGGTCTTCCCGGCGAGTCCAACGCGCTGAAAATCGCGCGCCGTCTGGGGCTGGCAGAGGATGTGCTCAGCCGTGCCGAGGAATACCTCAGCAATAAAGAAAAAGACTTTGACGATGCCGTTCGCTTAATTCGCGAGCAGGGAAGAGAGGCGGAAGACAAACTGCACCAAGCCGCTCAAATGCAGGCTGCCGCACAACAATTACTGGCGCAGGCCGAGGCGCAAAGACGTGAAACAGCACTGAAAAGCGAAAAAATACTGCAGACCTCCAGAGAAGAGGCAAAAGAGTGCATCTCCGCCGCCGCCAGGCAGGCCAAAGAGGCGCTCAAAGAATTGCGCCGCATCAAAAAAGACGCCGACGAAGCCGCCCTTATGCGCGCGGAAGCAATCGCAAAAGAGACGGAAGAGCGCGCTGCGGAATTGAGTGATAAAACGCAGCCACCGACGGCAAAGCCCCGCGCGACAGAAACGGACAATTCCTTAGGCGAACTTGCCAAAGGCGACAGAGTCTATATCCCTTCCATTCAAACCGAAGGGGATATCCATGCCCTGTTAGACAAAGATCATGTGGAAGTCTCCGTGGGTGCCATGCGCCTGCGTTTTGCCAAAGATCAAGTGCAAAAGGTCAAACAGCGCGAAAAAAAGGCCACGGTTCTCTTTAAACGGCAAACCAAGCACGTCTCTTCCGAAATCGATGTGCGCGGCATGGATACGTTGGAGGCCATCGGCAAAATCGACAAATACATCGACGACGCCCTGGTGGCAGGCTATCAAAAGGTGCGCATTATCCATGGAAAAGGCGAGGGCATCCTCAGGCGTGAAACACTGCAATATTTAAAGACACACCCCCATGTCAAATCCTTTCAACAGGGTGAGTACAACGAGGGCGGCAGCGGCGTTACCGTGGCCGTACTCAAATAAAAAACACCCGTAACGGGCGATGTCTGCTGATTACAAATCAGCTGCATAACCAAAAATCCATTCTTCTGTCACCTTATTACGGGTGGCAGTTTTTGCAGGGAGCATATCCCTTTTCCTGCGCCTCAGGCACCGTGTAGATGGCATGGGGCAGATGACTGTTGCGAAACGAGGCGCATTGATAGGTGTGATAGACTGCCTTGCCCTCCAACACCAAAGCAATGTGGCTGTCAAAAAAGGCGTTTTGTGCCTTGGCCTCATCATGCCCCTTTGTCAGTGTTGCCAGCAAGGCTTCTTTTTCGCTCAATTGCACCGCGCTTTCTTTGACCTGTGCTTCAAGCAAAGATAATTCTTGGCGCATGGTATACAAAAAAATACCGGCAAGCAACACGGTTGCACACAACAAGCTCACCAGAACTTTTATAAACAGCGACGGCCTAAAAGCACCCTCTGTGTCGGTCGCAGCGCAGGCTGCATATTCTTCTTCATAAAAAACAGACCCGCATTCTTTGCAGGCATAAGGGTGCAAAGAGCGGGCAGAAAGGTATTGCTTTGTCATATTTTCTTGCAGCTTATCCATTTTCATCCTGTTTTTCATCAAGTTCAGCATTTTTATACACACGGTCAAGCAGTCCGTTGACAAAAACACCGGCCTTGTGGTCGTTGTATTTTTTCACCAGTTCAATGGCTTCGTTGATGGCCACTTTGCCGGGCACATCTTCGGAATATTTCATTTCATAAACCGCCAGGCGCAAAACAGACAAGTCGATTTTACTCAGTCGGTCAAAATCCCAGTTAATCAAATGGCTGCGAATCATGTCGTCAATGGTGTCGATGTTTTCGACAATGCCGCAAAGGGTGCGGCGTACATAATCGGCATTTTTTTCTTTCAGGCCTTCGCGTTCCAAATAAAAATCGATTTTCTCTTCAAATTGCGGAAAAAATTCGTGTTGAAACAAAATAATAAATGTTTTTTCTCTCAATTCACTGCGTTTCAAATCAGCCTCCGATGCCGTGTTTTGTATTTTTTTTCGTCTGCACCATATCCGTTACATAAATGTTGACACTGTCGGGAACAATGCCCGTCATTTTTGCAATATGACCCGAGGCGATTCTGCTGGCATCGTCGGCAACAGCTCTGATTTTGCAGCCGGCTTTGACTTGAACATAGAGTTTAATAGAAAGATTGTCGCGCGTGGCATAGGTGTCAAAGAGTCTGCCCGAAAGCTTGACCTTGTCCACACATGCTATGCAGTCCAGCTCTTTTAAGGCAATTTCACATATCGTCGCAAAGACATCTTTAGAAATTTTGATTTCGCTTGAAAAAGATTTCATTGTTTTCTCCAAATCGGTTTGTATTTCAGTATATCAAAATTTCGCCAAATTACAATAGCGCACTGTTATTTGCTTTCGATAAACAAATATTTTCCGTCTTTGAAAAAAGCGTTGCCGACATTGTCAAAACAAAGGAATAATGGTAAAATTAATATTTAATTGCTGAGATGTTTTTATGAGGTGAGGAGAGACTCCATGCAAAATAAAATGCGCCCCTATGTGGCAATTCTGCTTTGCGCCATTGTGGTTTTTGTCGTGATATTTTCGTCACTGCCAAAACAACAGCCCGTTCAAGTTGCCGAAAATGCGCAAATTGCGGAAATTGTTCCCCTGGTGCGCCACGAACAAATCATTGTTTATCAAAACAACATACCGCGTTTTCCGAGTTATTCGCTCCATGAGTTGTATGATTTGGACTTGCGCAAACCCAGCGGCGTAACGGAGGCGGACTTGAAAAAAGTTACCCGTCAGGGCCTTGTGGGTCTCGAAAGAGCGTTTTTTGCCGCGGAGCAAAAATACGGCGTCAATTGTCTTTTTCTCATCTCCGTCGCCGCCTTAGAGAGCGGGTGGGGTACCATTATGTTTCGCCCCAACAACATGTTCGGTTTTGGCAACAGAGGGTTTTCTTCCAAAGAAGAGTGTATTGACTATGTGGCACGGCAAATCAGCATCTACTATTTCGGCAAAGGCCAATACACGCCGCGCACCATCAACCGCACCTATGCGGCAAACCCCGCCTGGTACAGCAGAGTCAGCGGTTTTATGAACAGCATGTACCAAACCATTCGTGCCACGAAAGACACCACACCGCCGCTGCCCGCCGAGCTGTTTGTCGTCGGATGCAGGGGCACAACACTTCCTGCAATTCAGGCAATCATTGAAAGAAAATATCTGTTTTTCTCAAAAATAATTTGATAAAATAAATTGTTAATACATAAAGCGAGGAACCATGAGCACCTATCACATTATCACCTATGGCTGTCAAATGAACGAAAACGACAGCGAAAAACTGGCAAAAATGCTTACGGATTTGGGATATACACCAACAGATAGCCCCAAATTTGCCGATATATTGATCATGAATACCTGCAGTGTCCGCGAAAATGCCGACGTCCGATTTTTCGGCAATCTCGGTTACATGAAAAATTTAAAAAAAGAAACGGGTATGCTCATCGCCGTTTGCGGTTGCATGATGCAGCAAGAGCACATCGTAGAGCAAATCGTAACAAAATACCCCTTTGTGGATGTTTTGTTTGGCACGCATAATATCGAAGAGTTTCCCGCGCTGCTTTCGCAGCGTCTTGCCTCGGGCAAAGCCGCCTACAAGGTGGACGATAAGGCACGTCCCATCGCCGAAGGCCTCGGCGCCAGACGCCGTTATGCCTACAAGGCATCTGTTACCGTCATGCAAGGGTGCAACAACTTTTGTTCTTATTGCATTGTGCCCTACACACGCGGCAGGGAGCGCAGCCGAAAACCCGAAGACATTTTGCGCGAAGTCAAAACACTGGCCGCAGAGGACGTCAAAGAAATCATGCTGCTGGGACAAAACGTCAACTCTTACGGCATCGCCGACGGGCTTGATACCACCTTTGCCGACTTGCTCAGAAAAATCAACGAAATAGAGGGCATCAAACGCATTCGTTTTATGACCTCGCACCCCAAAGACCTCTCCACAGCGCTCATTGACGCCATGGCGGAGTGTGAGCATGTGTGCAAACACCTGCACCTGCCGCTGCAGTCGGGCAGCAGCCGCATTCTGGGCCTCATGAACCGCCGCTATGACCAAGCGCGCTATTTGTCGCTGATTGAAGAAATCAAAACACGCATCCCCGCTATCGGGTTGACGACGGATATCATTGTGGGCTTTCCCACCGAGAGCGAAGAAGATTTTGCCCAGACCATGAAAGTCATGGAGACCGTGCGTTTTGACGGCGCCTATACCTTTATTTTTTCGCCGCGCAAAGGCACGAAAGCCGCAGAATATGATTATGAGATCGATAAAGACGTCATTCAAGAACGCTTTCAAAGGCTCTTGGACGCGCAAAAAATCATCAGCGGACAAAACAACGCGGCGTTTTTGAACAGGGAAGTGGAAGTGCTCGTCGAAGGGCACAGCAAGAGCGACATCACCCGCCAAAGCGGCCGCACAAACGACAACCGCATTGTCAATTTCGTCGGCAGCGCGCAGGCAGGCAGTTTTGCTAACGTGCAGATTACCAATACAAAATCCTTCTATTTGGAAGGTATGGAGACAGTTCATTGAAGCAGACAGACAATACACAACTTACCCCGATGATGAAACAATATTTGCAAATTCACGAAGAAGTGCCCGACGCCATTTTGCTTTTCAGGCTCGGTGACTTTTACGAGATGTTTTTTGACGACGCCATTGTCGCCTCTAAGGTGCTGTCTTTGGTGCTCACCGGCCGCGCCTGCGGACTGGAAGAAAAAGCGCCCATGTGCGGCGTGCCCTATCATGCGGCCTCGGGCTACATTGCCAAACTCGTCAAAGCAGGACATAAAGTCGCCGTCTGCGAACAAACCGAAGATGCCGCCCTGGCCAAGGGGCTCGTGCGCCGCGAGATTGTGCAAATCATCTCGCCCGGCACGATAACCGACAGCGCGCATCTGGACGAAAAAGAAAACAATTTTCTGCTTTGCGCCTACGAAAACGCGCTCTATACCTGTCTGTCCTATATCGATATTTCCACGGCGGAGTGCAAAACCATTCTGTTTTCCTCCTTTGACAACAAACGGGATTTGCTCAGCGAAATCGAAAAAATTACCCCCGCCGAATGCATCTGCAATCAGATGTTTTATGACAAATACCGTGAAAACCGCTTATTTTCGTCGAGACTCAACATCAAGTTGAGTCTGCTGGACGATGAATACTTCGATTATGACAACAGTAAAAGCATACTCAAAGCCCAAATAGGACCACTCAGCGACAACTTTTTTTCCGAAGACAAAACCGAAAACGCCGTATTTGTCCGAACAAACGGCGCGCTGCTGACCTATTTAAAAAACATGCAAAAATTCGCGCTGCACTACCTGCGCACCATTGAGCGCTACTGCAAAGACGACACCATGAGCCTGGACAGTGCCACGCGCAGCCATTTAGAGCTTATCAGAAGCACGCGCGGCAGCAAAAAAGGCTCGCTGCTCTGGGTGCTCGACCAATGCAAAACCGCCATGGGCGCGCGCAAACTCAAAAGCTGGATCGAAAACCCCCTCACAAACAAAGCCGCTATCTTGCAGCGTCAAGAAGCCGTCGGCGCTTTACGAGACGATACTACCGCGCTGGGAGAACTGCGCAAGGCGCTGACGGGCATTCACGACTTACAGCGCGTATCCACGATCATTTGCTCGGCTGCCTGCTCGCCGAAAAATATTTTAATGCTCAAGCAATCCATCTCGCGCATCGGTGAAATCAAAGCCTGCGCCGTTTTCACCCGCAGCCCTTACTTAAGAGAGCTCTACGGTAAAATCGATGAACTTGCCGATATTTACGCGTTGATCGACGCCGCCATAGACGACGGCGCACCCATTGCCCTCAAAGACGGCGGCGTGATTAAGACAGGCTACGACGAGCAAGTCGACCACCTGCGCTCCCTGGCAGGGGGCAGGCAAGAGGTGCTCAGCAAAATGGAAAGCGAAGAGCGAGCCGCAACAGGCATTAAAAATTTGAAAATCAAATACAACAAAGTATTCGGCTACTACATCGATGTCACCAATTCCTACAAAGAACTGGTGCCCGACTACTACATTCGCAAACAAACGCTGGTCAACTCCGAGCGCTACTACACCGAAGCGCTCAAACAACTTGAAATTGATATTATCAGCGCTGGAGAAAACCTTTTGGCGAAAGAAAAAGAAATATACGAACAAGTGCGCACTGTCATCACGACACAGGCAGACCGCATTTTGTCAACGGCTGCGGCCATTGCCGCCGTGGACGTGTTGGCGTCCTTTGCCTATGTGGCCTATACCAATCGCTACCGCGCGCCGCAAATTACCGACGACGGCAGCATTGCGCTGATCCAAAGCCGACACCCCGTGGTGGAGCTTATCGAGACGCAAAACGAATTTATTGCCAATTCCTGCCACATGGATATGGACAAACGGCGCATGCAAATCATCACCGGCCCCAACATGGCGGGCAAAAGCACTTTTATTCGTCAAGTGGCTCTCATTGTGCTCATGGCGCAAATCGGCAGCTTTGTGCCGGCCGAAGAGGCGGTGATTTCAGTGACCGACCGCATTTTTACACGCATCGGAGCCAGCGATGACATCTCCACAGGGCAAAGCACCTTTATGGTGGAGATGAATGAAGTCTCGGGCATTTTGCAAAACGCCACGAAAGACAGTTTGATTATCTTGGACGAAATGGGCAGGGGAACGAGCACCTACGACGGACTGAGCATCGCCTGGGCCGTGTGCGAATACATTGCCGACAAAGACCTGCTCGGCGCCAAAACCCTCTTTGCCACGCACTATCATGAGCTGACCGATTTGGCACTCACCACTCAGGGCGTTATCAACCTTTGCATTCGCGCCGTTGAGCAAGAAGAGGGCGTGATATTTCTGCGAAAAATCGAAGAGGGCATCGTAGATAAAAGTTACGGCATTGAGGTCGCCAAGCTGGCGGCGCTGCCGGAAGATATTATTTTGCGCGCCTATGACGTATTGGCGCAACTCGAAGAAGAACACAGCAAAACGCAAAAGGGGACAACGCCGCCTCGCCCGAGGGCGAAAACGGCGCGTGAGCACCGTCAGAGTCATGCCACCCGCACGCAAAGCGCCGTGCTTGGCGCGCTGCGCGAGCTTTCCATCGACACGCTCTCGCCCTTGGAGGCTTTGACGTTGCTGGATAAGCTGCAAAAGATGTTAACGGAGAAAGAAGAGAAAAAATGAACGTCATCAACAAATTAGACGACAGCGTCGTTTCAAAAATCGCCGCGGGAGAAATTATCACCCGTCCGCTCAATGTGGTAAAAGAACTGGTGGAAAACGCACTTGACGCAGGAGCAAGCCAAATTGTCATCTCCATCGACAAAAACAATATCACCGTGGACGACAACGGCACAGGCATTGACAAAGCCTTTATTCAAAGTGCGTTTTTGCGCCATTACACGAGCAAAATCGCCACCGAAGACGACCTTGGCACCATTGCCAGCCTGGGCTTTCGCGGTGAAGCGCTCTTTGCCATCTCCACGGTGTCCCACATCACGCTCTCCACAAAAACACAGCAGGACAAGGTGGGCACGCGGGTTTTTTTGACGGAGGGTAAAGTGCTTTCCACCGAAAGCGTCGCTAAAAAAACAGGCACGACGCTTTGTGTCGAAAACTTGTTTTATAACCTGCCCGTGCGCAAAAAACACTTGAAGGACTTTGACTATGAAGCCCGCCTCATCACCGAACTCATCGAACACATGGCGCTGATTCATCCCGATAAATCTTTTTCGCTGCACGTTAGCGGCAAACAAAGACTCTACACCGCTCAGACCGAGAATGTGTTAACGCGCATCGCCGAAATCTACGGCAAGGACTTTGCCGCCGAACTGACGGCTGTCTCCTACGAGCAACTGCCCTTAAAACTGGAGGGCTATTTGTCGGATATTTCCGCCAGAGGACGCAAAATCAAAGTACTCAGCATCAACGGGCGGCTTGTGAGCGCCAGGTCCGTGCACAGCGCCATTAAAAGCGCCTACGACGAACTGCGCGGAGAGGGCAGGCAAGAGCCGAATTATATCTTGTTTATACAGCTGCCCTATCACATGGTGGACGTTAACGTGCATCCCACCAAGGAAGAAGTGAAATTTTTAAACGAATCCTTAATCGTTTTACTGATCAAAAACGCCGTAAAAACCGCGCTGTCCCAAACAAATATCAACCTTGCCATACCGCACTCAGCGCAGGCACAAATCCACACCCACCCGGCCGATGACGCACCGAATGACACTGCCACGCAGCGCCCTGATTTTAGCGGCGCGAATATACAACCGTCTTTTGATGAAGAAACAGCGCCCTCCCCTGCGGAAAAAGAAGAAAGTTTTGTGCAGCTCAGCGCACTGTTTGACGAAGAGCCCGCTCAGGCGCAGCTGCTGCCCGAAAAAGCGGTTCTCTCCATTGCAGGCGCCTTTGGTGGGGGAAGCGCCTCACTCTTTGGCGACCTTAGCGCCATTACCAAAGAAGATTTGCAAAAACTGCGCTACGCCAAATATGCGGGGCATTTGTTTTTGCGCTATGTGATTTTGACGCACTCCAATGCCATGTACATCTTGGACCAGCACGCCGCCCACGAGCGCGTGTTGTATGAAGATATGCTGCAAGGCTATCAAAACAATACCCTTGAGCGACAGTTTTTGCTTTTGCCCCAAAAGGTCTATCTCTCCGCCTCCGAACTGGCGTTGGTCATCGAAAACAGACAAGAGCTGGCACGTCTCGGTTTTGAAATCTCCCTGGGCGATTTGCAAACGCTGCAACTGCTCTCCATGCCCGTCATTGCGGGAGAAAACCAAACCGAAGACATGTTTTTCGCCATTTTAAATTATATGAAAGAACACCCCGTCAAAGAGGTGCAAAATCGAAGCGAGATATTCATCGCCAGAGCCTGCGCCGCGGCGGTGAAATCCGACAAAGAGCTCAACCAAACCGAGGTGGACGCACTCATCGACAAGCTGCTTGCCACCCAAACACCCTTTATCTGCCCCCACGGCAGAGATACGCTGATTAAAATCGAAAAATCAAGGCTCGATAAATTATTTGGAAGAACGTGAGACAATGACAGACTTAATCATTATCGGCGGCCCCACG
>CALFLU010000095.1 GCA_937880125.1 uncultured Eubacteriaceae bacterium | reverse complement strand
TTTTTATTGCTGCGGCACTGATAATCAACAATGCCAAAATAAGAATGAGCACCCATCGAATCGTTTTTTTCATGCTGTTTCTCCGTGTTTATTTTTTTACCTTTTCTCAATGATGTTTTTAAAAAATTTGGACCGTGTCCCTGCCCAATATACCCTCTAACTCGCCTACCAATTCGTCTGTAACGGTCACAAACAACGTTTGATCTGCCAATAATTTTTGATTGATGTCCGTAAAATGCAAATACACTTTTCCCTCTCCGCGGTTGTTTGACAAAATATCCAATATATCTTTCTGACAAAGTTGATATTTATCCCGCGGCACGGCAATCATCAGGCGCAAATTGTTTTGATTCATCTGCATATTTGCGCTCTCTTCCAATGCTTGAATGGTTTGCGCAATGATGCTGGCAGACTGATTTTCTTTTGCGCTTATTATACCATTTATCAGTACAATTTTTTCTTTTGAAATCAGATCGATGTATTTTTTATATACCTCGCTGAACACCACCACATCAATCGTCCCATAATTGTCTTCTATCGTGACAAATGCCATGGGATTGCCTTTTTTATTGATAATGGTGCGCACCTCCGTGACAATGCCCGCCACCGTGCAATTGTCTCTGTCCCGTTCATGGCTAAAGTCTTCGTCACTGAGCGACAAGCTGTCTACACAATCATAACTTTTCAGTAATTCGCCGAATTTTTCTAACGGATGCGCCGTAATATAAATACCTGTGGCTTCTTTTTCATAGCCAATTGTCACCTGTTCTGCCCAGGGCTCATGCTCTTGCATCTTTGCATAACTCGGTTCAGGCAAAATATTTTGATCAAACAAGGACATTTGCCCTTCAATTTTGTTTTTGGTCGTATTGGCGACACCACTCATTACTTGTTCCATGTTTTCTTTTAACGTACTGCGCATGCTGCTTTGTCCAAAATCAAAGGCGCCGGCTTTGATCAAAAATTCCACTGCTTTTTTATTGATGCTACCATTCAGGCGGCTTGCAAAATCATGAAAATGCAAAAACGCGCCCTTCGAATTTCTCTCTTCGATAATTTCTTCAATAACCCCTTCCCCGACGTGTTTAACCGCACGCAGGCCGAAGCGAATTTTTTCTCCCACTGCACTGAAATTGTGCTCGCTTTCATTGATATCCGGCGGCAACACCTCAATGCCCATATTTCTGCAATTTTGAATATACAGCGCAATTTTCCCCTCACTGTCCATGACGCTGGACAAAAGAGCTGCCATAAATTCTACGGGATACATGCACTTGAGCCAAGCTGTTTGATAGGCAATGACAGCATAGGCGGCCGCATGCGATTTATTAAAGGCATATTGAGCAAAGGTCAGCATTTGATCATAGATGTGTGTCGCACTTTTTTCGTCTACACCGCGACGCAGTGCCCCTTCAATCACAATATTGCCCGCTTCATCCACTTGTCCGTTAATAAAGATGTCCTTTTGCTGCGCCATGACATCGGCTTGTTTTTTGCTCATCGCCCGCCGCAAAATATCGCTTTGCCCCATCGAATAACCGGCGATTTCACGTACAATTTGCATAACCTGTTCCTGATAGACAATGCAGCCATAGGTCACGTCCAAAATCGTCTCCAGCTTTGGGTGGATATAAGATATTTTGTCTTGGTTTTTTTTGTTATAAATATAAGTCGGAATCGAATCCATCGGCCCCGGTCTGTAAAGGGCAACAGCGGCAATAATATCTTCAAAGCCGCTTGGTTTCATGTCGGTTATAAATTGTCGCATTCCGCTGCCTTCCAACTGAAACACACCAAAGGTATCCCCTCGCGAAAGCAGCTCATATACCTTTGCTTCGTCGTAGGCTATTTTGTCAATATCAACGGTTATGCCGTGATTTTTTTCTATATTTGCCAGGCAGTCCTGAATCATCGTCAAGTTTCGAAGCCCGAGAAAATCCATTTTCAACAGCCCCAGTCGCTCCAAATAACCCATTGAAAACTGCGTCGAAATAATCCGCCCTTTTTTGCTGTCCTGCTGCATATACAAAGGAACATAATCCGTAATATCCCCCTTGGCAATGACCACACCGGCAGCGTGGGTTGAGGCGTGCCTGCTCAAACCTTCCATCTCCCTGGCCAAGTTGACGATTTGTGCGACTAGGGCGTCTTTTTCAATTAATTCTCGCAGTTGAAAATTCATTTCAATTGCTTGGTCAATGGTTACATTGAGCATATTGGGAACCATTTTTGCAATGTTGTCCGCAAGAGAGTAAGGCACATTCAACGCGCGCGCCACGTCTCGGATGGCGGCTTTGGGCGCCATTGTGCCAAAGGTGATAATTTGTGCCACACTGTTTTCGCCATACTTTTCTGTCACGTAATCAATTACTTCCTGCCTGCGCCGTATGCAAAAGTCAATGTCGATATCGGGCATGCTGACGCGTTCTTTATTTAAAAAGCGCTCAAACAGCAAGTTATATTCAATGGGATCCACCGTGGTAATATCCAGGCAATAACTTGCCAAGCTGCCCACCGCTGAGCCCCTGCCGGGTCCTACCGTGATGTTATTTTCCTTTGCATAGCGAATAAAATCCCAAACAATCAAAAAGTAATCACAATATCCCATCTCGTCAATGACATTGATTTCTTCTGAAAGTCGTTTGTCATATATTTCCAGCTCTGCCTTTGTTTTTCCCTCCGCCTTTTGCATCAAGCCCTCATGTGCCAGCTGCAATAAGTATTCTTTAGAAGTCAAACCTGCGGGGATTTCAAAGGTCGGCAGGTGAAAAAGCCCATATTCAAATTCCACATTGCACCGGTCCGCAATTTTTTGCGTGTTATGCACAGCATCGACGGAGTCCACAAAAATATCTTCCATTTCTTCGGGGCTCCGCAAATAAAAGGTATCCGAAGAAAATCGCATGCGGTTTTCATCATCCACCTTTGCATTTGTTTGAATGCAAAGCAACACATCGTGCGTCTTTGCATCTTCTTTTGACAAATAGTGCACGTCATTGGTGGCAACCAA
The DNA here is from genome assembly GCA_937880125.1 of uncultured Eubacteriaceae bacterium. GTDB lineage: Bacteria > Bacillota > Clostridia > Eubacteriales > UBA1433 > UBA1433. The sequence continues at coordinate 19,359 of CALFLU010000095.1, read as the reverse complement.
TGCGATATTCAGCTCTTTTGACAACTGCTTCAAATGAAAATTCACCAGCTGCTGCTCATAAATATCATTTTCCTGCAGTTCCAAAAAGAAATTTTCTTCGCCGAAAATATCTCTGTATTCCGTTGCAGCCTTTTTTGCCTCGTCATACTTTTGTGCAATAATATTGACCGAGACCTCTCCCGCCAGGCAGGCGCTGAGCGCAATAAGACCTTCGCTGTGCTGGCGCAGGACATCTTTGTCCACACGCGGGCGATAGTAAAAGCCCTCTGTGTAACCTGCTGACACAATTTTCATGAGATTCTTATAGCCGTCATTGTTTTCGGCCAAAAGAATCAAATGATAGGGTTCGGTATCCATTTTTCCTTCTTTGTTATGCATGCCGCGACGTGCAACATACACCTCACAGCCGATTACAGGCTTAATCCCCTCTTTTTTGCAGGCATCATAAAAGGCGGGAACGCCAAACATTGCGCCGTGATCCGTGATGGCAACGCTGTTCATTCCCAACTCTTTTACTCGCTTGACCAGATTTTCAATCCTTACAAAGCCGTCCAACAACGAATATTGTGTATGTAAATGCAAATGGGCAAATTTCGATTTCATTTTGCGCTTCTCCTGCTGCATATTATATCATTTTTTTACATCAATGCAGTTTTTTTCACTTCATAACAAAATTGCTGCAACATTGCAGCAATTTGGCTTTTCAATTTATGACAACAACGTTTTAGGGTCGTTTTTCTTTTTCCGCCGATTTATAAATTTCGTGAATAGTCTTATTTTCTTCATTTTTAACATACATATGCACCGTCAAACTGTTTAGCTCCACCGAAAATGTGGCTTCGATGGTGTTTCCCTGGTATTGGTAGGAAATGGTATTGCCGTTGACATTGACCGGAGAAGTTTCTTTTAGTGTAAAGGCACTTTTGTCCGGCACCGCAGAATCTGTGCGAAACACGGTTGCCGGTTGTTCTTCGGCGGGGACATATTCATAGATGTCCACTGTTTTATCCGCCTTAAAATCCAAGATCGTCAAAACCGTTTGCTGTGGCACGGTATCGACATATTTGGAATCCAGCAGCCAACTGCCTGTAAGATGATTATAGCTGTCGCTCATTTTTGTCGAACTGCATGAGGCCAGCAGCCCTACGAGAAATATTACTGTTATTGCGTAAACAATTCTTTTTTTCATTGTGTTGATCTTTCCTGTCCACGATATGGTATCGTTTTTTCTATTTCTGCGCCGCCCAGGCAAACATTATTGTCATAAAACACCACGTATTGTCCCGGGCATACCGCCTTTTGCGGTTCAAAAAAGTCTACGAAAATTTTATCTTCTTTGATTCGCACTTTTGCTCTTTTGTCCGGTTGGCGATAACGATATTTTACATTACACGCAAAGGTTTGTGTGGGTGCTGTGCCCAAAATCCAACTTGCTTTTTTGGCTACAAGCCCATCGGCATATAATGCCGGGTGTTCATCTCCTTGCACGACCAGCAGCTCGTTTTGTTTTAGGTCTTTGCCCACCACATACCACCGCTCCCCGCTGCCCTTTCCCCCTATGCCTAATCCGCGTCTTTGACCCAGTGTATAATACATCAAGCCGATATGTTGCCCGACAATTTCTCCGTTTATATCGCGAATTCGTCCCTTTTGGTTGGGCAAGTATCCCGATAAAAACTCTCTGAACTTTCGCTCTCCGATGAAACAAATCCCCGTACTGTCCTTTTTGCCGGCGGTGCGCAAATCATGTTCTTCGGCAATTTTTCTGACTTCGCTTTTTTTTAGCTCTCCCACCGGAAACAGCGACGCCGCAAGCTGTCTTTGATTGAGTTGACACAAAAAATAGCTTTGGTCTTTGTTTTCGTCAACCCCTTTCAAAAGCTGCCAGTTGCCATTGTCTTCTTTTCGGCGCACATAGTGTCCCGTAGCAATGCAATCTGCCCCTATGACGTCGAGAGCATATTCCAAAAAGGCTTTAAATTTTATTTCACTGTTGCACAACACATCAGGGTTTGGTGTTCGTCCTTCTTCGTATTCCTTTAAAAAATAGCGAAATACGCGGTCATAATATTCTTTGGAAAAATTGACTGTATAGTAAGGTATGTCCAATTTCGCACACACACTGCTCACATCCGCATAGTCTTCCTGCGCAGGACAATGTTTGTCATCGTCCTCCCAATTTTTCATAAACACGCCCACCACATCATATCCCTGCTGCTTCAGCAAAAGCGCCGCGACACTGCTGTCAACACCGCCGCTCATGCCTACAACCACTTTTTTTCTCATTGTCAATGATTCAGCGCCGCTGCTGCATCCTTTGCAAGTTCTATCAACGCTGCTCTGTCCTCTTCGGTGGGTCTACCCATTATCTCAACACTTTTTTCAAGCATATCCACCTTGTTTTCTTTCAAAAAAGTTTCAATTCCCCGCACACCGCCACCGCTCCAGGCGCCATTTCCAAAGACCCCTACGGTATGGTTCATCAGCGCGCCTTCTTCCAGCTTCATCAGCAACTCACGCATTTTCGGATGAACGCCGCCATAATAGGCAGGTGCACCGAGCAGCACCACTTCGCTCTGCCAAATATCTGCAATCACAAAGGATTTTTCGGTTTCGGATAAATTATACATCTTCACATCGACTTGATTTTTTTTCAACTCTTCAAATAAAATGTTGGCACTTTGCTCGTTGTTGCCGTACATCGTGCTGTAAGCAATGGTTATTTTCGGCTTCGTGCGGTGTTGGCTCAAATCAATATATTCATTTACGATTTTTCCCACACCTTCTTTGCGCCAAATCAGGCCATGAGAAGGACAAATCACCTCAATGGGCAAATTCATTCCCAGCACGCGCCCAAGGGTTTTATCAATAATGGAACTGACCTTGCCTACAATGTTGGCAAAGTATCGAACCGTCTCGCTTTCTCGGTGCTCGCTGGTCACCTCGTCGGCAAAAATACTGTTAAAAATACCAAATCCGCCAAAAGCATCCGTAGAAAACAGCACCTTTTGCTCAACCGCATAGGTCATCATGCTTTCGGGCCAATGCACCATGGGCACCATCACCCAGGTCAGTGTGTTTTTTCCCAAACTCAACGTTTCCCCTTCTTTGACTGCCTGCACATTTTCTTCGATGCCGTAAAAATTTTTCAGCATCGGCACGGCTTTTGCACTGCATAAAATGCGCGCATCGGGATACAACTCCACCAGACGCGTCACTGCCAAGGAGTGGTCAGGCTCCATATGATTGAGCACAATATAGTCCAAATCGCGCCCGTTTAGACGCTCTTGTACTGCACTGATAAATCCGTCTTCGGTGATGTTTTTTACGCAATCTATAACCGCTGTTTTTTCGTCGTCGATAAAAAACGCATGATACATCACGCCAAAGGGCAATTCAAACATATTTTCAAAGAGCTTTGTCTCTGTGTCTTTTGTACCAATCCAATAAATATCGTCGGTTATCTTTTTCATATCGTTCTCCCTACTCGATCGTAATTAAATTATAAGGGATGTTCATATTGTCCATCACTTGTTTTTCTCTGTTGCTGCAGCTGAAAAGAATAATTTGCCTTTTTTGCGAAATGGCATACAAAAGGCGGAGTACATTTTCGAGGCGCTTTACATCATACATCACAAAGCTCTCGTCAAAAATCAACGGCACATTGGGTGCAAACAAATCTGCCAGCGCAATGCGAAGTGACAAATACAACTGCTCGAGGGTACCTACACTCAAGTTGTCACTCGGAATCAAAAATCCTGTTTGCGGATTTTCGGTTACGATATTCAACTCGTCCGTCAACTTAATATCCGCATATTTGTTGGTGATTTTATAAATGAGTTCCGACACTTTATCATTGAGCACCGGCGAATTTTGTGTATGCATTTCTTTTGCCACTTCTTCAATCACCTCTGCGGCCAGGTTCAATGCACCGTACTCCAACAACAAGCTATCCCTTTGCTGGTTCAATTCTTTAATCTGCGTCATAATTTCCGTCATACTGCGCATATTTTGTGTCGCTTCATCAGACATGCCCTTGAGTCGCGATATTTCGGTGATAATTTCTTCCTTCGCCTCAATCGGCACCTTTTGCGCTGCCGTTAAATGATCGAGTTGTATGCTTTTGGTTTTTTCTTTCAGCGCAGCATATTCTTCTTGCAGCATTGTTTGGTCCCGCAGTATCTCAAAATGCTGCAACTGTGTTTTTAATTCATGATAGGCTTGATTATTTTTCAGTGTTTCGCGATAGGAGGCGCTGCTGTCCAAGCCCAATCCTGACAGAAAACTCAAAAAAGCTCCGCGCGATTTTTCATATCTTTCTTTGGTTTCAATCGCCTCATCTTTCAGCGCAGAATATTCTTTTAATTTTGATTCAAGCAAAATTCGTTTTTCTCCGGCTTTTTCATGCTCGTCGATGGTGGTTCTGTAATAATTTTCAAATGCCATCTCCTCTGCAAAGCCGTACTTTCTGCAAATATCCAAATTCCTCATGTTTTTGTTTTTGGTTCGCGCAAGGAACGTGTATACAAAGGCGGCAATGGTGATTAAAATACTGATAATCGTTGCAACAACCATGTTTTTGAAAATAAAGAAGATGCTCAAAGCCGCAAACACAATGCATGCCACCAAAGCAATATTCTCCAAAACAGACGGTGTTTTGGTATAGGCACCTTCCTTTAATTGCTGATAAAGCGCATAATCTTGACGAATTTCGTCGATATTTTTAGCGTTTTCATTTTTTGACAGTGCTTCGTGCATCTCTTTAATGGCTGTTTCTGCCCCGTCAATTTTCTGCTTTAGTCCTTTTAACGCTTCCAAATCATTGTTGACTTCATTTTCAAAGTGCAACACTCGCTCATAGGTCTCTTCATCAAACCCTTCGATGTGCTGAATGTTTTCCAATTTTGACTTTGTTTCCTGAATTTGACCCAGAATGCCTTCATATTTTTCAATTAACTTGATTTTTTCTGCAACTTCACTCTCTTGAATTTGCTGCAATTGTTCGTTTAAATAGTCAATTTTCTCTTTTCGCTGCTTGTCGTTTTGTATAATGGCATCGGTGTTGTCTTTTTCCTGCATTATTTTTTCAAGAATTTGATTGATTTGCCCGATTTGTCTGACTTCGCCTTTTTTGCCGGCGATTTTTTCTGCACTTGCGCGCAAATTTTTGATCGCTTTATGAATTGAGACATCGCCGAAACCGGTGTCCATGTTTGCCATTAAATTGTTGACTTCTTCCGCCAGATTGTCTTCCGTTTTTACACCCAACTGATCAATGCTGACAGTGTTTTTAAACATAATTTTACTGAGGTTCAAGTGATTGCTCGGTTCGTGGACACGATTGACATCATTAAAATAAAATTCTTCCGTCACATCTTCTCCGGTTAAAAAGTCGGATACTTTGACCTTTGGATTGGTTTCGGAAAAATTGCGTTCAACCAAATATTCTTTTCCGTCCGCCTCATAGAGCAATCCGCCCGCATATTCATCACTGCCCCAGGGTCTGTATTTTTCCTGCAGTTCTTCATATCCTCTTCGCTTCTTGCCATAGGTGAAGAAACCATAAAACATGCCCTGAATAAAGTGCTGAATGGTGCTTTTTCCCGCTTCGTTGTTACCCAGCACCAAGTTGATTCCCTCGTCCAGAGGTATTTGTTTATTTTTAAATTTACCGAAAGATAAAAGATTCAATCTCTTATAAATCATGTTCTATCCACCTCCCTTAACAGCACATGAACACCCTTGTAGAGCGCTTCTTTGTTCACTTCATCCGTCAAATCATATCGCTGCATTTTTTCAATAAATTTACCGATAATATTGTCTTCGTTTTCGGCCTTGATTTGTTGAATGTCAAAATCCGGTATCGTGTTGTCGATATATTCAAGGTAAAAGAAAGATTGTCGCACCTGCTCGATAATTTCGCTCAAATTGATTGACGAATCAATCATGCCGTTGATTTCAAACCGATGCATATCTTTAATTAAGCTGTCATGATTAATGTTGGAAGTCAACAATCGTATAATATCAATGTAGCCCATGTCAGGGTTGATGTTAATTTGATTGACAACAAATTCGCGGTTGGCGGTTTTTACAAATTCCACATTGCAGTTTTCTTTGTCCAACCCCACGCGATAAATGCCCCTCTCCCCTGTTTCTTTAAAATCCAACGCCTCAGGACATCCCGCATAATAGACTCTGTCGGCAACCTGCCTGTTTTTATGAATATGGCCAAGCGCAATATAGTCAAAGCCAATCTCTGAAAGCGTTTTGATATTAATGGGCAAATAGGTTGAAGTTGTTGCCACATCCGCATGCAGCATCAAGATATTGATTCGCGACTTATCCAAGCTTACATTTGAAAAATCCGGTTCAGCAAAATACGCAGACTTATCCCAGCTCAAGCCATAGATATCCGTATTAAACTGATCAAAGGATTTTTTTTCAATTTTTTCCGACGAAAAAATGTGCACATTGGGGTATTTATCAACAAATTGCTTGTAAGTATTGGAAAACAGATCGTGATTGCCTGCAATGATGACAACTTCCAAAGTTTTCGCATCTCCCAGCGTATCAAAAACCCTCTTTAAATCATGGGCGGTACAATATTTTTCTTCAAATAAATCACCGCTGATGAGCAAGAAATTATCCTTTACCGCTGTTGCCAGCCGCACAATATCTTCAAAGGTTTTAAACATCTCCGCACGTCTGATTTTCGCAACATTGCTTGTAAACGAAGCATTTTCAAAGATGCTTCCCAAATGCAAATCCGCAGTGTGTATAAACTTCACCATAACAGCTCCTCCCAAAATCGCATATCATTTCTTATTATAATATTTTTCCTTGATTTTGTAAAACACTTTATGCACTCTTAACGCTCTTTCTGTTGCCAATAAGAGCGCCTGATATCAGGCGCTCTTGTCTTTACACAAATGTTGTTGTCAAAATGACTTTTTTATTTAGCAATTCAGCGTTCAAAACAGCGTTTGTTCTTTTATGTCATGGCAATCAATTATTTTATCCATGTTTTTTTAGCATTTCAAAGTATAAGTAGATTTTAGACCACGCCTCAATCAATAAGGATTACGCCGTCTACTTTTCCTTCATACAAATCAATTTTTTCCAAAATGGATTCAATATTGGCGTACTTTGTTTTTCTGCATTCCACTAACAAAATAACATCTTTTTCTTCCTCCAGCAAACCGTATGCCGCACTGTTTTTTGAAAATTGATCCATATAAACAAATGCAATATCGTCTTTTTCGATTTTGGACTCCTCTTGTGCCGGCGTCGCCAAATTTTCCGCATCCGAAAACATTCCGCTGTATTTAGGATCCGTGTTATCCTTTGATGCCATGAGCGCCACAGGCACTTGATTTTTCTCGACTATTTCTTTTATCTTTAAAACCAAACCCTTGCCATCCCATTTTGGGCTTGTCGAAAGAAAATATATATATTTGGCTTTATTTCGTTTCAGTCGATACAAAATAACTTGCGCTATTTCCTCATAGCCGCCCTCTTTCTTCTTTATCGTTCCCAAAATAGGGAAAGGATAACGACGCTTAAACTGCTCGACACTCACTACCGTATCCGAGAAAACAATTTTTAATACCATTCCCAACCACACAAAAAAGAAAATCAGAAAACCGATAACAAAGATCAACTTAGCACCATACGTAAACAGCGGTGCCGCTTCTTTTTTTGCAATGGTCTCCTTATTGAAAAGTTGAATGTCGGCATTGGGAATATAGGTTTTGCTCAACATGCTCCCTTCATTAAAAATATGCTGCAACACATATTCCTGTGAGACCGGATCTTGGCCAATGATGGAGATTTGAAACAACTGTGTCGTCGCATTAAAGGTTACTTTGTAATCTTTAAATATCTTCGCAGCCAATTCTTTTTTTGCCGTAACACTATCGATGCTTTCTCTGGTTGCGCCATAATAGTCCAAAAACGCATCCGAACAGTTTGAGTAATCCATATTTTCCAGTGCCAGCAAAATAACATCGGATTTGTATATTTCATTTACTGTATTGGTGACATAATGCAGCTGACTTCCGCTGTCAGCATATTGATATTGTATTACCCCATACAGCCTGACCTGGTAGGCTTCCGGCTTTTTATAAAGATTGGTCATCGACAAAAGAATGGCAGCCCCCACCGTTAAAACAACGGTTATAATGAGGATTGTCTTTATTTTCTTCAACAATATTTTGAAAAGATCGCCAAACGATAATGTGTCTTGCATTTTTCCCTCCGCTTTTTAAAAAAGTGATTTTAAAATAATTATATCAACAGTGCTTTGGCTCTTCTTATAATACCCACTGTTAAATTCTTGTTGATTATATAATTCAATAATAGCCCCAATCCACTGTTAACAATTGTTAACACAAACCCCGCAACTAAAAATTTCGATACGCTGTCAATCTGCTTAAAGATCGATAGTTCCACATAGCTTAAAACCATAAACAAAAGCAGATTCGGTAAAATCATTTTAAAAAACCGCATTATTTTTTTCTCGAAATAGATGCCATGTATAAAGCCGATTTCCAAAATCGCCAAAACAATTGAAGTCAGCAGGATGGTTCCCAATATGCCGTAATATCCCCAAAAATGATTCCCTATCGGCATGAATAAAATCAGCAATACGGCGGCTACAATTTGAAATTTTTTGCCGACTTTGAAATTGCCGGACATATTGATAATGTTGCCGCTGGGAATGTGCAGAATTTCGAAAAAGACTGTCAAAACAAAAAAAACTGCCATATACCAATCCTGATAGTTCGCATCATGAACCCCTTTTAAATATAAATGTACAAACGGCATAATCAAAACCATTGCCGTGCTGAGCAAAATAAATAAGGATAAAATTACAATCAGTTGATATTCCAAAAAAACTTCGAATACGTACTCTTTTTTCTGTTGTGCGATGAGTTGGCCAAACCCCATTCGCGGCGCATCTGTAAAGGCATACAGCACTGATTTAATAATAGAAAAAATACTGTTATACACTGCATACACACTCGCCAACACTGTGCCTCCGGAAGTTGCGGAAATATATACAATAGGAAACGTACCATACAGCATACCTGTCAACTTTTGAACAAAAACATCACGCGTGCCGCGAATGGCCGCAAAGTTCGGCTCTTTGCCAAAATCCAATTTGGGGTATTCTTTCTTACAAATATAGCCCACCACCAGGCTGTTTATAATAGCGCCCACCATCGTAAAAAATCTCACCAGTACCACAGGTCCGCTGCATAATGCAACTGCAATAATCAAAACCTGCGAAAATACATAAGTGGATATTCGAATGGCATTTAAAATATATTCCCGCTGCTCAGACTTTAGCAATGTCGAATATTTTGCAGCGTATGCCAAATCAAATGCCGTGGATATCACCGTCATTACAAACACAGAAATAATCGTAGTTTTTGGTAAGTCGCTGTTGATGATAAAGGCATAGCCGATGGAAACGGCAATTCCCGATAAAAGAAAGATAGCTGCAATTTTATTAAAGGTCTTTTTTGTAGCCGACATAATGGCATTGATGTCGTCATAGTTATTACCGGCGAGAGGTTTAAACAAGGCCACATTTGTGGCTAATGTGAAACCGCCCTCCACAATCAGCAACATGCTCACCAATTGTGTCGCTGTCGAATTGAGCCCGTTAAAGTCAGAGCCTAAGCGTGAGATGACAAGCCGAAGCACAATAAGACCCAACAGCCCATTCACAAGTGTAAAGGCGATTGCGCTGATTGCCGTATACATGCTTTTTTTACTTTTATTCATGCATATCCTACTTTCTCAGCACATCACAAAATGTTTCCATAAAAGATGTTGCGATTTTTTCGCTCGTAAAAGGTTGCAAATGTTGACAAACTTCCTCGTACGTCAATTTTTTACCGCTATGCTCCACACAAAATTGAGCCACTTCTAAAACATCTCGTTCCATTTTTTCTTCCCATTCGCAAACAATCAGAACCATGGGATAATGATTTAAATAAAAAATTGCAGGATCATCATGCCGTTTTGCAAAATGTATGATAGGTTTGCCCGTCGCCATATACTCAAAAATTTTCCCCGGAACCTGCGAAACGACGGTATTGCCTATATTCACAAGAATATCGGCTTCTTTTAGTGCCATAAGAGTAACATCTCTCGGTTGAAATTTATAAATAGCCAGTTTTTCGCAATAGCGGTCGATGTTTTTTTGTACATGCAAATCCGCAAAATTATCCAAATTCGTCAGCAGCGACAGTCGGATATTGTCATCCATTCTGCTAAACACTTCCAAAGTATAGCGCGGATTGCGAATATCTTCATACACTCTGCCGGCAAACAGTGCATTGATGCAGCTTGTCTGAAACTCTATTTTTTCCGTTACCGAATCAGGATAAATATTTTCTTTCATATTTGCAAAGAAAATCGCAGTCGCTTTGTCCAAATATTTTTTTAGCGGTGTTTTTTCATAAAATTTATATAACTCCGGTGTTAAAAACAAATGGTCACAATTTTGAAAAACACTTGTTTCTTGTTCTAAAAGTCTCGCTTTTCTTCTTTTCGAAAACGTTGTTGTCTCATTAAAAGTATAAGGATCAAATTCAAAAACAAACCATTTTATCGCCCTTTGCATCTGTTTTTTTAATTCTTCCGCAATTAAATGCGGTTTAAAGGGAAGTGATATCGATAATATGGCATCATAATGTTGTATTTCGTCTAATTTTAAGCAATGGGAAACGATCTCTTTCTCGTTCCATCCGGAAAATTCTTTTTCCATTCCTCTAAAATGATACATCGCATAAATCAATGCTTTTAAAAGGTTTGCAAAAATTTTAACGATGGCGCGTAAAAACGCGGGCAATTGCACTTTCTTCAATTGGTTAAGTAAAATAATTGCAATGGTGCGCGAATCATCGATGCGATAAATATCTGCATTGTTGGATTGTTCATATTGCGCAACGTCCATGCTTTTTCTGTCCGTAACAATATCCACATGCCACCCCTCATCGCACAAACGTTCAATGAGCGGCTGCATGCAGTTTGCCACCGAAGAAGGCATGGGCGAATGATTGCCCATAATTACCAATACTTTTTTCATCATCTTGCGGGTATACCCTTATTTTCTCCAGACAAAATTATTGACGATTTCCGTGTAACTTTGAATGATTTTTATAACCTTTGTGCTGACATTTTCATCTTCATAGGCAGGAACGCTAACGCCGTCATGAGCATTTTCTTTCATTTTTGTTGTTAATTCCACCGCTTGCAACACTTGCTTTGTCGTGATGTTACCAATGGTAAAATTCCCTTTGTCCATCGCCTCGGGTCTTTCGGTGCTTGTTCGAAGCGATACCGCCGCAAATTTAAAGTACGAAGCTTCTTCGGCAAGTGTTCCACTGTCTGAAATGACACAAAACGACTTTTGCTGCAAATGGTTATAGTCAGCAAACCCAAAGGGCTTAAATGTTTTAACGTTTTCGTGAAAAGATATGTTTCGTTCTTCGATGAATTTTTTTGCCCTTGGATGTAATGAATAGATAATCGGCATATTATAGGACTCTGACAGAATATTTATTGCATCAATCAAGGAATGAAAGTTTTTTTCGTTGTCGATATTCTCTTCTCGGTGCGCCGAGAGAAGAATATATTGATTTGGCTTTAAATCCAAATCTTCCAAAATGTTGCTGTTTTCAATTGCATGTATGTTTTTATGCAAAATTTCCGCCATCGGCGAGCCCACTACGTATGTCCTCTCCTTTGCTATGCCTTCAGCTGACAAATACCTTCGGGCGTGTTCTGAATAACACAAATTGACATCGCTGGTGTGGTCAACAATGCGGCGATTTATTTCTTCAGGAAGGTTTTCATCAAAACAGCGATTGCCGGCCTCTAAGTGAAAAATAGGTATTTTTAGCCGTTTTGCCGAAATCACCGATAGACACGAGTTGGTATCCCCCAACACCAGCACAGCATCCGGCATATGTTTTTGCATAATTTCATAAGATTTGGCAAGAATGTTGCCCATTGTCTTGCCCAAGTCTTGATCCACTACATTTAAGTATTCGTCCGGTTCTCGAATCCCCAATTCATTAAAAAAGACTTCATTTAAATTATAGTCATAATTTTGTCCCGTATGAATTAATATATGGTCAAAATACATATCTGCCTTTTTAATGATCTCAGATAATTTAATAATTTCCGGGCGAGTCCCGACAATCGTCATCAATTTAAGTTTGTCCATTCACCGTTCCTCATTTCTAGAAATAGTGCGGGTAAAGGTTTTTGTGTGCCTTCATCCATTCTTTTATTTCAATAACCATGTCTTCGTAAGATGGTACAATAAAAGAAAAATCTTTTCTGTTATTTATCAATGATTTGTCGATTTTGACCTTTTCATCTGGCAAAACTTGAACTGCATTGTCACGGAGATGGCTGTTGAAAAGTCTCAACAAGTCATATTTACTGATGCTTTGATTGTTGACCAAATGATACAGCCCCGTCAAGTTTTCCAGCGCCGCTGCCTCCATTGCTTTTGCCAAGGTCAATGTTGTAACACCTGTCCAAATTGCCTGTTTGTAGCCATATACATCATTTTCTTGTTTCATAAACCAGTTCAACAAACCGATTCCGCCTTCCTTCATATCCGGACCGATAATCGATGTTCGAAAGGTCAGGTTTTTTTCATCCATTATTTCGCCGAGAGCTTTTGATCGGTCATAAAAACTTTGCCCGTCACAAAAACTGTCTTCATTATAGCCCCCGCTTTTGCCCGAAAACACACAATCGGTGCTGAGATGAATGATTCGCGTCTGAGTACTTTGGGTTATTTCTGCCAAAAAATGCGGCAAATAGCTATTTAAATAAACTGCTTGAGATTTTTTTACCTCGCAATCCTGATTTAACAGACCAATGCAATTTACAACAACATCATATTCCCCTGAACGAATAGTTTCAGATAAATATGGTATATCCGTTATATCGCCATTCAAGTTTTTGCAATAAGGAAATGCGCCTCTTGAAAATGCTGTCACATCGTGTTTTTTCTCACACAGATACATCGCCACCATGTGCCCTGCCATTCCCGTTGCACCTAATACCAAAAATTTCATTACAAAAACTTCTCTCTTTCTAATTCGGTTTGGATATATTTAAGAGACAACAATTTTTCAACAATTTCATCCACCGACAACCTGATTGCATTTTCAGAATTATATTCTTGCACTGTGGATAGTTTTTGATCCCCTTGAATGAAATATTTATCATAATTTAAGTCTCTATTATCTGCAGATACTCTATAATGACGCCCCATATCCTCTGCTCTGAAAAATTCTTCCTTTGTCAGCAACGTTTCGCACGCTTTTTCACCGTGCCTCGTTCCGATAATTTTGATTTCATTTTTAGGATTAAATATCCTGCGCACCGCTTGTGCCAAATCCCCGATCGTGCTTGCAGGAGATTTTTGTATCACAAGGTCCCCCGTATCTGCATGTTCAAAGGCATATAAAACCAAATCCACTGCCTCATCGAGACTCATCAAATATCTTGTCATCTGAGGATCGGTGATCGTCATTGCCTGCCCATTTTTAATTTGTTCAATAAACAACGGAATTACCGAGCCGCGCGAGGCCATTACATTACCGTAGCGTGTTATGCACATAGATGTTTTTTTACAATCCACCGTACGCGATTTTGCAATAATGATTTTTTCCATCATCGCCTTGGATATACCCATTGCATTGATTGGATATGCAGCCTTGTCTGTGGATAGGCAAACACATTTTTTTACGCCGCACTCAATCGCCGCACTTAATACATTTTCGGTACCTGTAATATTGGTCTTTACCGCTTCCATCGGAAAAAATTCACAAGATGGCACTTGTTTCAATGCTGCGGCATGAAAAATATAATCCACACCGTGCAACGCATTTTTAACGCTATCTCTGTCTCTGACATCACCAAGGTAAAACTTGATTTTGTCATTTTTATAAAATTTGCGCATATCGTCCTGCTTTTTTTCATCGCGGGAAAATATGCGTATCTCAGCAATGTCCGTATCCAAAAATTTATCAAGTACGGCATTGCCAAAGCTGCCTGTGCCCCCTGTGATTAACAGTGTCTTATTCTTAAACATTATCCTATAACCCTCCGGTCATTTTTATCATCTTTAATTTGTTTTTGCGGTAAAGTCAATTCCAAACCTTGATAGGTAATTACGATGCTCCAAAAAACCCATAACCACTCACTGCTCAAATTAGAACTCGAGCTCATACCCCCAATGATGTAACCTATCAATGAACACAAAAAGCAAAGGGAAATTGTTTTGTCTGTCTTGGTCAATGCATTTTTATATTTCATATAACTATTTCGCGTAAGCAGCGCATAAAACGTAATGTACAAAACGAATACTATTATACCATAGCCTGTCAGTATTTCCATCCACCAGTTATGCATATTTACAATTCCGCTTGTGCCGTATACAGATGCGTTTGCCATCCAAAACTCAACATTGCCTGCACCGGTTCCGGCCCCATAGGTGTTGATTAAAAATACCACACCATTTCTCAATAAATTCAAACGAATATTAATGGAGTCCGATGCTGAAGAAGTATCAAAATAAAATCCGTCCAATATCATCAAAAATGCATTTTTGAAAATATCGGGTTTTAGTATAATCAAAAAAAACAAAGGCAATAGCATAGCAAAAACAAAGATTTGTGTTTTTTTGTTATATAGGTTCAACCAAACAAACACCACTAAAGCCACCAATAAACCCAGTATATTCGCTCGCGAAGAAGCCATAAACAGCAACACTATAGACGAAACAATAGTCGCTCCATACACATATTGCATATACTTTTTCTTTGTATTTTGCATACATGCAAACAAAATAAATACGGAGATTAGCATAAATGTCGCAAAATCATTCGTGTTTCCAAAAATTGATACGGGATAGCGCAAATACCGATAGAGCGAAATCAGATTTGCGTCTAAAAAGAAATACTGTCTTGCCAAAATTTCATACCAGCCAATCAGGTTATGCAAGATAGCCATAAAAGCAAATACCCGTAACCCCGTCAATATTTGTGCACTTCTATCAAAAGTATTCATAAAAAAAATAATGCAAATTACATTCAAGATTAAAAAGTACACGGCTTTTATCCAAGCATTATAATCTTGCACCCAAAAAAATGACAGTACCGCATATAGCGCCCAAAATATCATGAATCCAACCGAAAATCTGTTGGCGAATTTTCCGCTGATTCCCAAGTATTGTGTTTTTGTTCCTAAACTGAGTAAAAATAAAAAAACAACGGCAATAATCGTCATTCTAAATAGTGACAATTGAAAAAATCCCAGGTCAATCGCAAAAACATTCGCGCCGATAAGTGAGGCAAATATGGCAAAATATGCAATTTTACGACTTGTGTTTTTTTGCACCGATGACTGCCTCATACGTATTTATCAACCCTTCTGCAATTGTTTTTGGCGAAAATTTTGCAATTGTTTTTTGCGATATGTTTTTTTTGTCAAAATTCTTCGCCCTGCCATACATTTCTCGTAAAGCTGCCTCTATCTCTGTTTCATTATCCGCATCGACCAATATTCCGTTGCTTTCATCAACAAAATCTTCCGGACCACCGCACCTCGTTGCAACAACCGGCAAACCCGAGGCCAAAGCTTCAATATACACTACTCCAAAAGTTTCATGTTTTGATAACAACACAAAACAATCACACGCCCGAAATGTTTGTGCTATTTCGCTACGTTCCACAACACCACGCAAATAAATTCTGCCTTGCATGCCATGCTCGATAATAACTTTTTCAATTTCGTTTTTTTCCGGTCCGTCTCCAAAAATATATAATTTTATGTTTTCATTGCCATGAAAACAATGGATAAATTTTTTCACCAAAAACTTCATGTTTTTGTCCGGTATCAAGTTTCCCACCGAAACAAAATAAAACAGATTTTCGTCTTTTTTCATCGGATCGTAAGAAAAAATATCCGTGGTAACAATATTGGCCATAACATCGGTTTGTACATCGAATTTTTGTGTGATGTTGCATCCCAAGTGGCTGCTCACCGCAAGAACTTTGTCCATGCGCGGATAGGTGAATTGGCCCAGCCGATAATAATACGGCTCAATCACCCTTTGGTTCATCGTCGATAGGTGTTCCGTCAGCACCAAAGGCATGGTCGCTTCATGGAAGTGGCGCGCAATGAGGTAACCTTGAAAAATAAAATGCGCATGAACAATATCGGGAACGCCGTATAAGCGTACTATTCTGTTATAAAGTTTTTTAAATGCCTTAACGCCTGCTCTGTTGAGTATTTTTGGGGGTATTCTGCCGCAAGGAATGTTGATTGCCTCAATTTTCACGCCGTTTTTTTCTAGCTGCTCAAATCCCCATTTTCTTTTTCGTCGTATTGACCGCAGATCCACACACGCATAAATTACCTTATGCCCCATCTTTGACAAAGCCACCGCTTGGTCGAATTCAAATATCCCGTTTAATTTATATTTCTCTGTTGGATAGCCACTTGCAACGATTAATATATACATCGAACGCTAATATCCCCTTATTTTCTTAACAATTTTGCTGACATATTTCCACGAAGATGTTACATATTGAGTATGTTGTTTCGGTTGTTGTTGCATAATCCTATCAAATTCGTTTACATCCATTCGAAATATTTTTAATATTTTTTCGATACATATATCCATTTCTTCTTTCAGATAAAGTGGTTTTTTTAACTCCTCTATTGCCTCATCTCGTGTCATTTGTCCCGAAACAATCAAGCTGGACAGGTGCGATCTGCGTTTGTCCACTCCAAACTTTAACGGCAAATAATATTTTTGCATAAATACCGTCAAGTAGGATTCGTAATGTTTCCCGCCATAATAATTAAAACCGCAATAGTCTGACAATTCTTGAATTGCGCTTTCTTTATTATAATCAATATAATCCAATGGCCTGACTTCTTGTATACGCAATAACAGTTGGTTTTTAACCCTTCTTTCAAAGCCTGAAGTAATCTTTAGCTTATTTAACGCCGTTGTCCCAAACTGCTTATTGATAGCAAAAATATGTTTTTTATCCAATGAAGTGTGTGTGTTTCCGCGTTGCAATATAGACTCTGTAGAAAAGTTTCCACCGGATAAATAATATTGAATCTTATATTTTTTTGCATACGCATACATGTATGCATAAATTAAATTATCCTGTGGTACTGCTAAATTGGGAACTCCTGCCTTGAAAAACGCTTTTGTCAAACCATAGAACTGTTCAGCATCAGGCCGCTCATATATTACATCAATGCCACATTTTTCTGTTAATTTTTTTATGTTCTCTACTGCTATAGGAACATCTAACCCGTCATCCACATGGATTGCTAATATTCTCAATCCGTGCTGATGACCCAAATAAGCCAAATAAGCCGAATCAAGTCCGCCGGATATTCCCATGATGCAGTCATATTTTTTGTTTTTACCCTCTTTTTTTAATGTAATCAACAATTCTTGAAGTTTTTGAGCTCCTATTTCATTAGGAAAATATCGTTCGGATAATGTACTGATGGCTTCGGTGCAATAATTACAGTAACCCTCTTCATCAAAGGTAATTGTCTCATCTGAGGCATTGTCCATTACACATCTGTTACATTGTTGATATCCCATATTCATCTTGTCCTTTCTAAGACATATAAATCTCATCCAATTTTTTTACCGCTGTTTCCCAACAAAAATTAAATTGTATTTTTTTCATATTTTCTCGAAATTTTTCAATCAGTGCCGGATTTTGATAGAGATAATCCAGTGCTTGTCGAATCCCCTCTACTGTATCATAAGCACCATAACCAATATTATATTTCATACACATCTCTTCCATAGCGGTATCTTTCGCTACAAGAAGTGGCGTCAAAAACATAATTGATTCAAAAAATTTTGTTGCTATCGCTGTTTTGTGATTAAAATCTGAATTATTATATAAACAAAACGATACATCTGTATTATTGTAAAAATCAGCTATTTGGTCGTGAGTGAAACTGCCTGTTACGAAAACATTGTTATAGTGCTTTGCGTCAAGCTCAATTTGGTCGTAACATCCTCCATCTCCATTAATTGTTACCTCAAATCGCGAATCATTTCCCGCAGCCATCATTAAAGCACTCAAAGCTTCATAATCTCTCACATATCCGGAATAAGTAATCCTCATACTCTCCGAATCCGTTTTTTCGATATTTTTTAGTATTGTTTTTTCCGGATAATTTGGTAAATACACCAATTTTTTAATATTTTCTTCGCGCATATTTTGGGTTTGTGTGTTATTTACCGCGATAATTTTATAGGATTTATTTTGGAAGAATCGAACCATTGGCCTGATAATAAATGAAAACTTCTCCATCCTCCCGCTTTCGTAGTATTCATGCATATCGAATATAAGCTTTGCCGTTTTATTTTTCGCGAAATAACCAACAATCATTCCATCCAGGTCATGGCAATGTAAATAATCATACTCTGCAGACTTCAAAGATTTTTGACATCTTTTTATGAATTTAAAAAATGCCGGCAATTGTCTAAAACCACTTCCCGGCTGTGAAGCAATTGCATATCGAATGATGCGAATCCCATCCACTATACTATCTTGTTTTTCCACATATTTTTGTTCGCGATCCCAGCAAAAGATTTCAACTTTATGCCCCTGCTCCACCAGATACTTCGCCTCTTTATACACTCGAATATCCGGGTCGAATCCGTTGGTCAGGATCATATTAATTTTCGCCATCTTTAAATGCACCTCTGAAATCTAATGAATTCGTCTCTGACAACGGAAAAGCAATCGGTTTTTTTTCTTTGGCAGACTTGTGTATCGCCAAAATCAGCTCAATAGCCTCTCTTCCGTCCTTTGCGCTGATGTAAGGCTCTTTGTTATTTAAAATCGCCTCTTTCATATCCGCAAATACGGCGGCGTGGCCAATAAGGGAAGCTGAAGTATCTTCTTGAATATCTGTCTCTTCAAATAAAGCCTCTTCTACGGAATTCAGGGACTTTCCGCCCAGTTTCACCGTGCCTTTTTCCCCAAAAACATACAAGGTCTCTTCCAGATTTTTCGGATACACATTGACGGAGGCCTCTATCGTGCCGATTGCGCCATTTTTGAATTTGATAACCGCCAATGCCACGTCTTCGGTCTCAATATAAGGATGCAGTTGTCTCGCCGTATAGCCAAATACCTCTTCGATTTCTCCGCCCATCAGCCAGCGAAAAATATCAATGCTGTGAATGCATTGGTTCATCATGGTTCCGCCGTCTTCTACTTTGAAGATCGGAAGAGCACACGTCTGAACTCCAGTCAC
>CALFLU010000094.1 GCA_937880125.1 uncultured Eubacteriaceae bacterium | reverse complement strand
CGCATCCGCCTCTTGAAGGTAGAGCGCCACGGTCTTTTCGATGATAACGTGGACGCCGCTGCGCATGCAGTCCAGCGCAATTTGCGCATGCAATCCGCTCTTTACCGCGATGCTGGCGATATCTATTTTTTCTTTAGCAAGCATTTCTTTGTAATCCGTATACATGCGAACATCTTTGTTTAAGTCATGCTGTTGCAAAAAGTTGACCATTCCATCTTCAAAAATATCGCAAACAGCAACAATGTTCAAACTGTTTTCTTTTGCTGCCTTGATGTGATTTGCGGAAATGCGCCCGCATCCGATTAATGCATAATTCATTTTCTACCTTCTTTTTTTATTCCGAAAAATATTTATTACAGCAACTCGATGTGATCTCTTTTTTCTATCTTTGCCATTGCATTTTTCGTGTCAAAAATCGCCTTGGCATTTTGGGCAATCATTTCATAATTTACAGCCGTATGATCTGCCGTAATTACAACGATATCGTAAGACATGATTGTTGCTTCGTCAATTGATTTTAATCCATGATAGATATTTTCTTTATATTTATAGCTTGGAATGTGTGGATCATAAAAGTCTACCTCCGCCCCGCACTTTTGAAACTCTTCACTCACTTTCAGTGCCGGACTTTCACGATAGTCATCGATGTCTTTTTTATAAGCTACCCCTACCAATAACACCTTCGACCCATTCAATGCTTTTTTGGAGCGATTTAGTACTTTTCCAGCTCTCTCCACACAATATTCGGGCATCTTATCGTTAATCATAGAAGATGCTTCTAAAAGCGAAATATGAAAATCATACTTTCTGGCTTTCCAGGATAAATAGTACGGATCCAGCGGTATGCAATGCCCTCCCAATCCCGGCCCCGGATAAAACGCCTGAAAACCGTAAGGTTTTGTTTTTGCCGCTTCAATAACTTCCCAAATGTTGATATCCATTTTATCGCAAAGCATTGCCAGTTCATTGACAAGAGCAATGTTGATGTTTCGATAAGTGTTTTCCAATATCTTTTCCATCTCCGCCACCGAGGGAGATGACACTTCCATAATATCACTTTCCAATACATGCCGATACATTTCTGCAATGACCTCAGTTGCATCTTGTCCGATTCCACCGACAACTTTCGGCGTATTTTTTGTTTTATATACCAAATTTCCGGGATCTACACGTTCCGGAGAAAATCCCAAATAAAAATCTTCTCCGCAAATCAGATTGGAGCCCTCTTCCAAAATCGGTCGAATCAGCTCCTCTGTCGTGCCGGGATACGTTGTGGATTCCAACACCACAATGGTATTCTTTTTCAAGTGCTTACCAATTTCTTTTGCGGAATTTTCTACGTAGCTGATATCCGGTTGCTTGTATTCATTTAACGGAGTCGGCACACAAATGGCAATAAAATCCACATCTTTGATGAAGCTGAAATCACAGGTTGCAGAAAGCATTCCGCCCTCCACAATGGCCAGTAAATCCTCGGCAATGACATCTCCGATATAATTTTGCCCTTCATTTACCATATCCACTTTTGCCTTTTGCACGTCAAAGCCGATTGTTTTAAACCCTGCTTTTGCCTTTTCCACCGCCAAAGGCAGACCTACATAACCTAAGCCCACAACGCCGACAACAATGGATTTATCTCGAATTTTTTTCAACAAATACTCTTTCATATTTTTGTAACCTCCGCAACAATCTGCTCTTCGTCTTTGATATATTTTCTCCCGCAATATTCGCATTGTGCATGCTCATCCGCAAAGTTCATCTTTTCACCGCAGTAGCAAATATATCCCTTCAATCGCGCAGGTGCTCCTGTCACAATCGCATAAGGAGGTACATCTTTTGTCACAACCGAACCTGCGCCCACAAGCGCATATTCTCCAATCGTAACACCGCAGATAATCGTTGCATTTGCTCCGATGCTGGCACCTTTTTTTAGCAATGTCTCGCGATATTCGTCTTTACGCTCAACAAAAGCTCTCGGGTTGATTACATTCGTAAAAACACAGGACGGTCCCAAAAAAACATTTTCTTGACATATAACGCCCGTGTATACCGACACATTATTTTGAATTTTAACGCCATTTCCCAGTTTCACACCCGGGGATACAACCACATTTTGACCCAAGTTACAATTTTCGCCAATAATGCTGTTTTGCATAATATGCGAAAAATGCCAAATTTTTGTCCCTTTCCCTATTTCACAAGGTTCATCCACATAGCTTGATTCATGAACAAAGTATTTTTTTTCCATTTTTTATTCCTTTACGAGCACCTCAATCACATGCTCTATCTCATTATCGTTGATTTCGGGAAACATCGGAATTGCAAATGTTCGATGAGATAAATATTCCGCATTGGGCAAATCTCCCAATTGGTAACCCAAATCTGTATAGCACTTTTGCAAATGAAGCGGAACGGGATAATACACCCCCGCAGCCACACCCGCCTTATCAAGAGCCTCAATGGTCTGTTGCCTGTTTTCGGACTGTAGAATATACAAATGATAAGCATGCATATTCTCCTCTTCTTCAACAGGAACAATATACTTGTCTTTTAACGCCTCTGTATATCGCTGTGCTGTCTTTCTGCGATTTTGAATGTATTCATCCAGCTTTCTCAGTTTGATTCGCAGTAGTGCCGCTTGCAATTCGTCCAGTCTGGAATTATGACCTATTAAGTAATTATAATACTTTTTCGGATTATATACGGTGTTATCTGCCGAAACATCTTCTTCAACTTCCGCATCAATATTATTCAATAGATTATAAGCTTTTTCACCCATCTCTCCGCTGCCGTGCGCACGAAGAGCCTTGCAAATCGTCGCTAATTTTTCATCATTCGTTGTTATAATACCACCATCTCCGGCGCAACCCAAGTTTTTTGTCGGGAAAAACGAAAAGCATGCAACATCCGCCAACGCCCCTGCTTTTTGGCCGTAATAGACAGCGCCTGCAGCTTGGCATGCATCCTCAATAACAAACAATCCGTGTTTTTTCGCTATTTCGTTGATGCGTTGCATGTCTGCGCAAAGACCAAAGATATGCACCGGCATAATCGCGCGCGTTTTGTCGGTAATTTTTGCCTCTATTTGACTTACATCCATGTTGTAAGTGTCTGTCAAAACATCCACAAAAACAGGCGTTGCGCCGACAAAACTGATGGCCTCCGCTGTTGCAAAAAACGTATAAGGTGTCGTAATAACCTCATCTCCCTCGCCGATCCCCAAACCTTTCAATGCAATAACCAATGCATCCGTGCCGTTGCCCACAGAAACTGCATAATCCACGCCGATATATTGCGCGAATTCCGCCTCAAATTTCTTTACATTTTCTCCCATTATATACTTGCCGCTTGCGAGCACCTCGCAAACAGCCTGCTGTGCTTCTTCTTGAATTTGTTCATACTGTCTTTCCAAATTTAGTAACGGTATCTTCCCCATGATTTTCTCCTCCACTTGCATCGCTTTCTATAAATCAATTAACTTATCCATCGGTTATTAATGACAACATTTCAACATCGATTACAATGTATTACACACATTACAGCATGTTTTTCATTCGGCATATTATACAACAACCATACAGCATTTGCAAGTTCTTCACCCGCACCCATTGCGTCATCGTCTTCTGATAAAACAATCATTTTATTGTGCTGTTTTTTATTTTCAGCTCTATGCAACGCCTGCAAAAAAATACCCCGCTCATCCAAATAGGCTTCGTTGCGTTTTTGATGGGCGGGCATAATAGTTGGTAGCACCTTATACAATACAGCATTTCAAGTACATCTTTTCACTCACACTGTCACTATTTCCTAGAATAAAGCGATTCGTAAGACAAAACGTATCTGAGTAAAACAGTTGGCAATGCTTAACTTCAATACAAGGATTGTACGGTATATATAAATCTACCTTCTCCGATATACCTTTATTATAATTTTTTCTCTTTTTCACATAAGTTCTATATATCACAGTTCCATCAACTTATTATAATAATTTCGTGCAATATTTTCGTATTTATGATGCTCCTCAATCCATTTTCGTCCACGCGCGCCACAGGCAATGCGCTCGCTTTGATCAAGGGAATTATAGTGTTCAATTGCTCGCACTATGGCTTCATCATCATTTGTCGGGATAAAAACCCCCGCATTCGCTTCGTTGAGCATGGATTGATAGCCGCCATAAGAGGCTACAACCGGTTTACCTGCCATCATATAATCAATAAGTTTATTTAAAGATTGTCCGTATTCCCAAATTTTCGAATCATGTGCAGCCAAATACAAAATATCACATTTGCTGAGAAAATAAGGCACATCATCTTGGTCAATTTTTGGACCGATGGTTACATTATCGTATGTAGTGAGTTCCTTCTTAAATTCTTCTTTCAAATCCCCTGCCCCCACCAAAACAAAATGA
The DNA here is from genome assembly GCA_937880125.1 of uncultured Eubacteriaceae bacterium. GTDB lineage: Bacteria > Bacillota > Clostridia > Eubacteriales > UBA1433 > UBA1433. The sequence goes on along the minus strand of CALFLU010000094.1, from coordinate 19,018 downwards.
ACTTCTTTGTTGGCAGCCATTTTTTTTATTGCTTCAACAAAACTGTGCAGTGCATTTGAGGTGCCCATGCTCCCGGCATAGCCAACGATAAATTTCTCTTCTGCAGGAAACAAACGGTCAATTTCCTCCTTTGCCGGCGGCATTTTACGAAACCACCTTTCATGAATACCCAGAGGAGAATAATAAACATCTTGTTCTTTTCCGATTTTCTCACACACATGCTGCTTCAAGTTGGGCATCGTTCCCACGATTAAATCGGCGCGCCTGTAACCGAATTTTTCCAAAATCCCCAGAAATATAACCATTGGATTATATTTGCTGACGCCAAACTCTTCTGTTAATGTCAACGGATAAATATCTCTGATTTCAAATACGAGCCTACATTTATATTTCGACTTCAAATATACACCATAGACAATTGTAAAAATCGATAACGACGATACAATAACAATATCCGGTTTTGTATATCGATCTCGCGGCAACCTAAATAGTTTCTTTTCAAAATCAAACCAACTCAAAAACCTTTTTAAAGATGCACTTTTAGTATACTTTTTTGTTTTGATCCAAACATGCTTCATTTTCCCAAATTGTTCGCTGTTATAGATTTCGTTAGAATCGGGGTATTTTGCCAAGTGATTGGAATCGGAACTGATAAGCAGTGTATCGACACCCAATTTACTGAATTCTCGCGCCACATAAAAGAGCCTCGCCCCAACACCGTATTTGGGCGGCGAGGCATATTTAGAAATACACCAAATCGTCCTTTTTTTCTGTTCCATATTCTACACCCTTGACTGTTGTCGCACTATGCGCCTCTTTTATTCATTCCAAGTATATAGCTTTGGAATAGCATTGACAACACGGATTGCTTCGCTGTAATCTATGCCAAGTAAATCAAAATACCAACGAAGATTTTGATATCTGGGTCTGTTTTCATCTTTCACAAGAGCCAAGGCTTCCTCTCTGGATATTTGCCCCTCTCTTATTTGATTGCTTCTGAAGGTGTCGTGTTCCGTAAAACCGGCCACCGTATAATAAATATAATTATAAAACGCTGCGGTTCCATCACCGATTCTCCAGGTGGTGTTGGTGTCCGGCGCCAGCTCCCAATCATATTGAGCCAAGGTGCTGTCCACTGTTTTTTCATCCCATCGCCAATAATCGAACACATGAAAATAGTCGGTTTTTTTCACGAAACTTCGATAATATTCTCCCGACAGCGTATCCCATATGCTGCTGTTGAAGTAGCTGGGACTTTTTGTCATTGCCTTGAATCGCAAAAACTGATATCGTAATTGATTGTAAAAACCGGGCATATAGACCCTTTTTTCTTCAAAATTTGGCTTAATACCCAAAAATCCCGCCTTAAAGTGAGTAACCTCCAAAGGGTTTATCCCCCAAAGATTTAAGTTGACACCTGTCTGTTCTTTTATGGTTTCTACATATTTAAAGAAATGCTTGTCGCCTGCGGTTAAAATGCTAATCATACCGAGATGAGGCGCCTTTAGCCAAGCCTTTAAATTCTTGGTGATGTTCTCTCGTTTTTTGGTTATATCTGCCGCAACAATGATGTTTTCAACGCAGAGCTCCGAGCACATTCTGCTTATATTCCTACGACCCAGATCGGTGACCATGCCCCAGTCATATGTATAAGTTATCGGTCTCATTTTCAATTCATTGACAATGATATGCAACCCGTAGCAACTGTCTCTGCCGCCCGAAAAGGGCACAATACATTCGGGTCCTTGACTCCTTCTGTACGGCTCAACCAGTTCAAATAATTCTTCTTTGGGCTTTGGCACATTGCGAGGTATGTAGCTTCTGCAATAATTGCATACCCCTTCCGAGTCAAAAGAAATATAGGGCATTGTTTCAGGTAATATACATTTTGTACATCTTTTCAATTCGGGTTGCGGATACTCAAGCATTGCTTCTTCCTCAGCAATGTTTTTGAATCTTGGAATTAAATTTTTTTCTCTTCGCTTTTGGTCATCTGTCACAATAATCTCTTCAGAGACAGGAATGTCCATCACCCGCTCATCGTTGCATATCTGCTCAATATCGGCACAATTTGTCTGTTTTAACGGATAACTTTCGGAAGCAAAGTACAGCGCATCGTTTTTATTGCCAACATAAAGGCTACCGTTATTTGAAAACAAAACCAGCTTGCCCAGTTTGGGAATTGCCAACACAGCAGATATCGTTCCCTTACATTTAGATAAAATGTATTGCCCAATTCCCTCTATGTCCTGCTTGTCCTTCATGTATTCGATTGCCAATGCCAAAATGGTCTCGGAGTCCGTTTCAAAAAGCCTCTCAGAAGAAACCGAATCCCAAATCTCCTGCTCATTGACAACAATGCCATTATGAATGACAAATAAGTCGTCACGTACCACCGGCTGATTATCCGACATCCCGTTTGTCACCAAACGACTATGCCCCATTGCGATAGACGAAGACTGCCATTTGCATTTTTGCAACAACTTTGTCACTTCAAAATCTGCACGCACAATCTGGTACTTTGCATCCTGAAAGGTGACTATTCCGCTGGAATCAATACCTCTTTGTTTGCTGTGTGATGCCAATATTTTAACATCTTGCGCATCTACGCTTGTTTTAGAAATGATTCCGAAAATTCCACACATCTTTTTATACTTCCTTATTTGGATTTCAATTTTTTATTTATTGCCGGATTACCCACATAGGTTCCAGGTTCCGTAATATTTTTTATCACCACGGCTCCCGCACCAATGATGCAATCATTGCAGATGTTGATGTTATTAATGACCACACTGCCAATCCCAAGCCAACTTTTTTTCCCAACTTTTACGCTTCCACCCAATCTAACACCGGGCGACAGATGAACATAGTTTTCGATGTCATTGTCATGATCTACACTGCAGGCGGTATTAATAATACAACCTTTTCCCACTTGTGTCGAGCTGTTTATGACAACCCCGGCCATTATAGCCGTTCCATCGCCTATTTTCACATCCATTCCGATAACTGCCTGCGGATGAATCAGCTTAGCCATCATTATGTTTTCTTTTTCCAACTGCTCTTGTATTGTTTTTCTCGTTGCGTTATTGCCAACGGCCACAAAAAACTCAGCATGCTCCTTATATTGACCTGCATCCGTCGCTTTGCCTATCACTTTTAATCCCATGGGAGACTTGTTCAAATCATCATCTAAAAATGCAATACTCTCCCATCGATTCATTTTAATCGCAATGTCTGCGATAACTTTTCCATGCCCTCCGGCACCAATAATAATTAATTTTTTTTCTTTCATGATTCCTTTATTCTTCTTTTAAGTCACCGATTTTCTTTTTTTCGACACTGCTTCCTTTAAACGGCTCCATGGTGACTGATGCGGACGAATGTATTCCTTCTTTCAGAAATACCTTCTTTATCGTAAGGAAAATAATTTTCCAATCTCCTATGAAGCTCACATGGTCCACATATTCAACGTCAAGATCAAATTTTTCTTCCCAGCTGATCGCATTGCGCCCATTGACTTGAGCGTGCCCCGAAAGTCCCGGTCTCACTTCATGTCTTCTTTTTTGATGATCGTTATAGAGCTCCAAATATTGTGCCAACAATGGTCTTGGCCCCACCAGGCTCATATCCCCTATAAAAATATTATACAATTCCGGCAACTCATCAAGAGAAGTACTTCTCAGCATTTTGCCGAATTTTGTGAGCCGCATTGAGTCAGGAAGCAGTTTTCCTTGTTCATCTTTTTCTTGCGTCATTGTTCTGAACTTATACATCGTAAATAATTTTCCTTTAAATCCGGCTCTCTTTTGTTTAAATAAAACGGGGCTTCCTAACTTGCACTTAACCATGATCGCCACTGCTATAAGCATAGGACTTAATATGATGATTGCCAGTAAAGATAAGATCATATCCATCGGCCTTTTCAAAAACTTTTTATACATCCCGTCTCCATAACCCTTTTATAATGGTGCAAACTCTCGATAACTCTTCATCTGTCATCTTTGTGTCGCTTGGTAAACATATACCACTATGAAATAATTTCTCTCCCACTCCTTGTCCGATATAGTCATATTCAGCAAAAAACGGTTGCAGATGCAGGGGTTTCCACACAGGTCTCGATTCAATATTCTCCCTTTCCAACGCTTCCATCACTTCAATCGGTCTCACTACATCATCACCCAACGTCATCACACTTAGCCAGCAATTTGGTTTATTCCAGTCATTAACAGGCATAAATGCTACGCCTTTTAGTCCACCAAGCTCCCGTACATAATATTCAAATATATATCTTTTTTTTGCCACTCGCTGGTTTAATACCTTCAATTGCCCTCTGCCGATTCCTGCAACAATATTGCTCATACGATAGTTAAATCCCAGTTCACTATGTTGATAATGCCTTGCCTTGTCTCTGGATTGCGTAGACCAAAATCTTACTTTTTCAATTTTTTCCCCGTTGCCAGAAACAAGCATCCCGCCACCGGACGTTGTAATAATTTTATTGCCATTAAAAGAATAGATGCCAAAGTCTCCGAAAGTTCCTGTGTGCTTTCCCTTATAGGTCGTCCCCAAACTCTCTGCAGCATCTTCAATGAGCGGTGTACGATGTTTCTTGCAGATTTCCATAATTTTGTCCATGTTGGCCGAGAGACCGTATAAATGAACAATTAATACCGCCTTTATTTTGTTATTATATTTCGCAAAAGCTTCTTCCAGTGCCTGCGGATCCATATTCCATGTTTCATAATCGCTGTCTATAAAAACAGGCGTGGCATTTTGGTACAAAATAGGGTTGGCTGTTGCCGAAAAAGTGAGGTCTTGACAAAGAACGATGTCGCCCTTTCCAACACCGACAGCCTTAAGCGCCATATGTATTGCCGCTGTTCCTGATACCAACGCCGCTGCATGCTTTGCCGCTACACTTGCAGCGAGCTCCTGCTCAAACCCTTCTACATTCGGCCCAAGCGGAGCTATCCAATTGGTATCAAAGGCTTCTTTAACATAGCTCTGTTCATAACCTTCATCGCTCATATGAGGCGATGCAAGCCATATTTTTTTAGACATCTTAGTTATGCCTCCTTTAACGAAAGCCAAATGTATGCAAGGAGATTTTCGCTTTTTCGCCTTGCGCCATTCGGCACTATGCTCATCTCACTTCTTGAAATATTCTTATCTATTTTGTCAGATTTATGCATGAAATGATTGTACTATCAATGATTATTCTGTTTACTCAATCCCTTCACCTTGCTCGAAACTTGTCCTTACAGCTTGCGGATTTGTACCGATTATCATTTTACTTTATCTCATTTACCCTATTCGCCCGATAACTCACACGAATACTCCGGCACAATAGCTTTGATACAGCATCTTACCTGCATAGAATCGTTGTCCTTTGCCGCACAAATCAATTTTTCTATATCATTTTCTAATTGAATTGTATTAATTTTTTCAACTTTTTCAATAAAGATCTTCTCGTGAATTGTCCTTTGCAGCTCTTGTGCATTCACCAACAATTCTTCATAAAGCTTTTCGCCCGGCCTGAGTCCGATAAATTCAATGTCGATGTCTCGATAAGGGACTTTTCCCGACAGCTTAATCAAGTTTTCGGCCAAATCTTTTATCTTTACCGGCTTGCCCATATCCAAAACAAAAATCTCGCCGCCGCTTGCCAACTCACCTGTTAAAATGACCAAAGAAACCGCCTCGGGAATCGTCATAAAATACCTGGTGACTTCAGGGTCTGTCACGGTGAGCGGACCGCCTTTTTCAAGTTGTTCTTTGAACAAAGGAATCACCGAACCGCTGGAGCCCAAGACGTTGCCGAACCTGACGGCGGAAAAGACGGTTTTCGTGCAGTTTTGTGCAGCGGCCAATATGATTTTTTCACAAATCCGTTTCGTCGCACCCATGACATTTGTGGGATTTACGGCTTTGTCTGTGGATATCAACACAAACCGCTCCACTTCATATTTTTTCGCCAATAAAGCAATATTTAGCGTGCCTTCCACATTGTTTTTCACGGCCTCTTCCGGGTTTGTTTCCATCAAAGGCACATGTTTATGCGCAGCCGCATGAAAAATAACCTGCGGACGATATTTTTCGATAATGTGCTCCAATTTTTTCCTGTCCCTGATAGAAGCAATTTCAATATAAAAGTCGAGTTCTCCCGCATATTCATGCTTTAATTTTTGCTGCAATGAGTAAATGTTGTTTTCGTAAATGTCAAAAATAATCAGCTGCTTCGGCTTCAGCTTCGCAATTTGCAAGCAAAGTTCACTTCCAATACTCCCCCCACCCCCTGTCACCAATACCACTTTGTTTTTAATATAACGAATGTTTTCTTTTTGTAAAATATTGACCGAATCGCGAAACAACAATTCATCCATCGTCAAATTTTTTAAGTTCGGCATAATTTCAAGTTCATCAACCGATTTGAGGCTGTTATACACCCCGGGCACAATTTTCACATCATTGCACACTTCCACACAAACATCCAATATCTCTTTTCGCTTTGCGTCGCTGATATTTACAATGGCAAAAAAGATGGAATCCACCTCATACATATCAACAATTTGTGCAATTTGATTCGTTGTTCCGAGAATTTTAACACCTAAAATATTTCGTCCTTGCTTGCCCTTTTCGTCGTCAATAACACCTATCGGCAAATATTCGTTTTCTCTGTTTTGCATCATTTCACGCAAAATAATGCTGCTGGCCTCTCCGCCGCCAATAATCAACAATCGTTTCTTTTTTATCTTTTTTGCACCTGGGAAAGAATGCTTCAATAAATAATACATCATCCTCGACAAAACCACCGCAAGGGTAAACATTGCCATGAACAATAAACAAGCACGCAAACGAATATTTAGCTCGAAAATATAAACAATAATGACCAAAATACCCGTGGAAATCAGCGAGGCGATGATAATATGAAATAACTCTTTGATATTGATATAGCTCCAAATGATGTTGTAAATATCAAAGAGGATAAAAATACATACCGAAGAAAAAATCGCAATCATGAGCGGGACGTAAAATGAAAAGTCAGAAAGATATGCCGTTGTAAATTGATCATCCGCCAAAATGTACGATAAAATATAGGCGATGACGCATATAACGACATCGATTGATAAAACAATATATTTTTTTCCTGTGCCTAATTTATTCATATAAAAACACTGTTCCTACATACAAAAAAATCTCATGCCAAATCTATACAATTATATACGAAAATCGCTTTTATTACAATAATCACTTTTTCTCTATAATTGTTTCTTTTAGACAATAAAATAATAAGAAAAGATATGCCTGTCGATTCTACATGATAATGCATAAATCGACAAGCATATCTTAAATGAAATATTATTTTTTACTATTCTTTTTCGATATGTATTCTCAATAATATGAGAAAGCATCACAATTGTGTCGTTTACGGGCGTTTCGATTCCAAATCGATCCCCCTCCCTCGAAATTGCCCCATTAAAAAATCTATCTCCGTTTTTCTTTGATTAAACACATCTTGTGCAGCCGATGGATAGTGTGGCCAATTTGTTTCAGTGTGCGCTTGGTGCCAATCTTCCCATTCTTTTTGAAAGTTAAGCGGAATTCCTTTTGCATTGGCTACCGCACAAAGCTCTTCTATAATCAATTTTTGCAGTTTTGCACCATCCGGCGCGCGAAACAATTGCCCCATAGTCAATCGGGTCATGGCACAAGTCAAATTAACGCAACAATTAGTAATCAATTTGTGCCAAATAAACAATTCAGCCTCTTCCGAATCAATACTTCTACCTTGCTTCATAGCTGCACGTTCGTAAGCGCCAAGAAAAGTAGACATAATTCTTGTAATATATAATTAATTAACGGAGACATGTAAAAACCGGACACGCCGATCATACACAAAATAGCTCCTGTTGCCATACCTTTCCTGTCCGGAAAATATTTTTGCACGGCAGTTATCAAGGTGTTGTACACGATACCGCCGCCTATTCCCGTGATCGCACCAAAGCTCACTACTACCAGCCAAAATGCACTTGCAGGGATAAAAGCCGTAATAATCAACCCAACAAAGTTTATTCCGATACCGATGCGTAAAGATTTTTGTATACCGTTTTTTTTCTGCAGTTTTCCGCCGATGATGCTTCCAACCACAAAGATCCCAAGGTTAATCGAAAACGGTATACTTGCCGCAGAAGCATCAATAGAAAAATAATCCAATATATATGGCTGAATTACACTCCATGCATACAGCATTCCTCCGGTCGCCATCGTAAACATTCCCATGATGAGCACTAACTTACGATTTGTCTGAGCCATGTTATTCTCCTACGATCTGATTTGATTAGATATTCGACAATATATAAGGAACCATTAGGAAATAGAAAAACCGACCTTTTATTTCATTCATTGTAAATACTGAAAAAAATAATTTCAAATCTCAAACTCATTTTTAAAAAACAATGTGTATTAGTATACTTTTTGTTCTTTTTTCTGATACAATAATATTAAATAAAAAACTAAAATTGATCGTATCGTAAAAAAATTGCATTTGAATTGAGCCGGAGGTTGTCATGAATAATGAAGTCAGCAAACTTGGCGAAAAACTATTTGAAGCAAGATGCCATGCAATCAAAGAAAACCTGCATGAAAAGATTGAAAAAAATCCGTTTCAATCTTTATCCGAGGCTGTTTATGAAGTGATTTTGAACGAGATTATCCAATTTAATTTGCTACCGGGCGCAAAATTAAACGAATATAAATTATCGAATGTGATGAGCGTAAGCAGAACACCTATCAGAGAAGCCATTTTGTTGCTTGAAAAAAGCGGCTTTGTCAAAAGAATTCCGGGTAAAGGTGCTTTTGTTACCTCTTTTTCACCTGAAGATTATTTTAAATTATGCGATTTCAGATTTTTATTGGAGCCTGCCGCAGCCGGATTTGCGGCAATAAATGTTGACGAAAATGATTTGAAAACATTAAAATCTTATTCCGAAAAACTAAACTCTTCTTATATCGAGGGCAATATCAAGGATGTTTTTCATTTCGAAAATATGTTCCATGAACATATTATTCTTTGCAGCAAAAATAGGTATATCATTAATGCCTATAAAAGAATTGAAATGAAAATTGAGCAATATCGCCTCTATATCACAGGCGAAAGTGCTTTGTTCGAATTTTTGAGTTTTGAGCATGATTATATATACACAGCTATTGCATTAAAAAATCAAGCAATGGCTGAAGCAACCATGCGAAGACATTTAGGTCTCTTGATTCCAAAAGATAAAAATGACGTACTTACTGCAAATAGCAAAATTATTCAACGGAAGTTGGATGTTATTGAAAAATTAAAAACAGTGCTATGACAAATCCGTTTTCTATATATACACACATAAAAATTGTAAATCTTGATCAAATAATATGGAATCAAAATTATTGCCATGTTATATCCTCTGCATTTGTCATCCCTTGAAATATCACGACATCTCTAACCTTAAAACACAACATTAATCAGCACCATATACACCGCCGTTCCCACGCCCATGCTTAGCAGGGCGTTTTCTTTCCAGTAGTGCAAAATAACGACGGATAAAACCGCTATCATTTCGGGTACAATATTTGCCGCATTGCCAAATTCCACACCGCGCAGGCAATAGACGACCAAAAGCCCGATGGAGGCATAGGGAAGCATTTTGCCCAAATAGTGGACATATTTTCCCGCCTTTCGTTTACCGGAAAATAATGCAAAAGGAAGAAATCGCGTCAAAACCGTACTCAAAGCCACCAGGCCGATGATTGCGAGTGCTTGTGTTGCGTTTAATGTCATTTTTCTACCTCCTTCGCTGCCTGCTTTGTCACCGAAAGAGGCTTTTGTAGCAGCGTTATGATGGCAATAATCAAAATCATCGCCGGGATAATAAACCGACTTTCTCCAAACAACATCAGGCATACAATTGAGCACAAAACGCCGATCATTGCCGGCCCGCGATTGGAACGAATTTTCCACTGCCCAACAAAAATCGTCACAAAAAGCGCCGTCAACACAAAGTCCAACCCCTTGAGATTCATCGAAATAACCAAACCAAAGAGTCCGCCCAGGGCTGTTCCGACCACCCAATAACAATGGTCGAGAAGTGTAATAAAAAAATAGAACATTTTAGGTTCCACATCTTTTGGCGGTTTTGTCGAAGAAACGATAGAAAATGTTTCGTCGCATAATCCGAAAATAAGATACCCCTTCATTTTGCCCATTTCTCTGTATTTATCCAACATCGAAATGCTGTAAAATACATGCCTTGCATTGACAATCAGGCTCAGCACAAAGGCATTGATCGGATTAAACACGGTGGTCAGTGCAATAATCGCCGCATACTGCGCCGATCCTGCAAAGGCAAATAAGCTCATCAGCACCGACCATCCCGCTCCGTAGCCTTTACTTTTCATCAGCACGCCGTAGGCAAACCCCAGAAAAAGAAATCCCGCCAACACCGGAATCGTATGGGGAAATGTTGCTTTTAACGCTTTTTTCTTACTCTCATCCATCGCTTTTATTCTCCTGACAGTTGAGTCATGTTTGATATAAAAATTCAACTATAAACACACTTCGGTTTATAGTTGAATTCTTTTATTTTACTTTGTATTGTCACTGTTTTATGATGCTTGTTTTGCTATAATAATTTTTTTCGTTTGATTGGCTATTGTCTGATTTTTTTCAGTTCATCAATCAGTGCAGGCACCACCTCAAACATGTCTCCTACCACCGCATAATCGGCAACGCCGAATATCGGCGCAGAGGCATCTGTGTTAATAGCCACAATCACGTCCGAAGAGCACATCCCCGCTGTGTGTTGCACAGCACCCGAAATGCCGCAACCGATATACAATTTGGGGCTTACCATCTTGCCCGATTGCCCTATCTGGCATTTTGCCGTATACCATTCTTTGTCCACCAGCGGCCGTGTCACAGCCAAAGCTCCGCCGAGCATTTCAGCAAGTTCGGCAAACATTGCTGTCTGCTCCTGCTCCTTGACTCCCCTGCCGATTGCTACAATGACCTCAGCATCTTCGATTTTAATGTCTTTTGTCGCTTTTTCAGCTATAACTTCTTTTACCAACGTTCGAATCATCTCTTGTGGTGTGGCAATATCTTCTTGCGTGATAACAACATCCTGCTTTTTTTCAGCAGGCATGATTTTAAACACCCCTCTGCGTATCGTGCCTATTTGCGGCCGCGTCTCGTCACAAACAATGGTCGCCATAAGGTTACCGCCAAAGGCGGGTTTTGTCCACTCCACATCTTTTGTTTCGGGATTATAATACAATTCCGTAGTATCGGCAATCGCTCCCGTATTGAGCCTGCAAGCCAGGCGCGGCGCAAAGTCTTTGCCGTTGTCGGTAGCACCCATAAACAAAACTGACGGTTTATATTTTTTGCAAAGTTGTGCGAAAACAAACGTGTATGCGTCGGTAGAATAGGTTTGATATGTTTTTGCATCCACTACAATGACTTCGTCCACACCACTGTCGCACACCGTCTCCACAGCCGCGTCCAAATCGCTTCCGACCAAAACCGCAACCAGTTTTTCTGCCGCTGCATCGGCAATTTTTCTCGCCTCACTCAACAGTTCCAAGGATACCTTTGCAATACCGTCTTCGGTTGTTTCAACATAGACCCATATATTTTTATAAAGTGATTTATCCATTGCCGCCTCCTACACCAGTTTGGCTTCGTGCAAAATGCGAGCCAATTTTCTGCCGGTTGCTTCTCCGGTTTCTTCTTGAATGACCATGCCGGCTTGACCAGTAGGAGCCGAAAAACTTTTGGCCACCTTGGTTCTCGATCCGCTCATGCCGATTCGCTCTTTGTCCAGGTTTTTAATTTCATCTGCGGAAAGTGTCAAAATTTCTTTTTTTCCTGCCGCCAATTTGCTTTTGATCGTAGGATAGCGCGGCGTATAGGAAGCCTTGGTCACGCTCGCCACACAAGGCAGCGTCGCTTCCACCACCTCACGTCCGTCTTCCATTTCTCTGACAGCCACCAATTTGCCTTCTTCCACTTTCATATCCATCACATGGGTTACTTGAGACCAGTCCATGTGCTCTGCAATTTGCGGACCCACCTGTCCCGTCTCACCGTCCAGCGTGTGCTTTCCGCATACAATGACGTCAAACTCACCCAGCTGTTTTGCAGTCATACTCAGCGCATAGCTCGTAGCCAGCGTGTCGGCGTCTTTAAAGGCTCTGTCCGTAATCAGCACCGCCTCGTCGGCGCCCACGGCAACGCATTGCTTCAACGCTTCTTTCGCCTGCGGCGGTCCCATGCTCAATACGGTTACTTTGCCGCCATAGGCTTCTTTGAGCCGCACTGCCGCTTCCAGTGCACAGGCATCCAATGGGTTTAAAATCGCAGCAACGCCTTCTCGTATTAAACTTCCCGTTATCGGGTCAATTTTTATTTCTTCCGTATCCGGTACCTGTTTGACACATACCAGTATATTCATACTTTATCTCCTTTGCAGTCTTCAGCGCCACAGGCGCATCATTTCTGATTATCACACAATGTGATACCGTTCTATTCTTTTAATACAGCACCGGAAATAACGATTCGTTGAATTTGATTGGTACCTTCAAAGATTTGATATACTTTCGCATCACGCATCAATTTTTCCACGGGATACTCTTTTGAATATCCATACCCGCCAAGAATTTGCACTGCATCCGTGGTGGCTTTCATGGCTACGTCGGAGGAAAAAGACTTTGCAATAGCGGCTTCTTTGGAAATACGCATCCCTTTGTCTTTTAAAATCGCCGCATTTTTCGTAAGCAGCCTTGCCGCTTCAATTTCAATGGCCATATCCGCAATAATAAACTGCACTGCCTGGTGTGTGGCAATGGGTTGACCAAAGGGGCTTCTTTGCTTCGCATATTTGACCGATTCGTCCAATGCGCGCTGCGCAATGCCCGTAGCCGCGGCCCCGATGAGAATTCTGCCCACATCCAGCGATGTCATCGCCATTTTAAAGCCAAGACCTTCTTTGCCTACCAACATATCTTTGGATACGCGCACATTGTCAAAATGCAAGTCGCTGGTGTTGGACAGGCGCAGACCCATTTTGTTTTCTTTTTTGCCTCTGCTCACACCGGGGGTGTCATTGGCAACAATGAAAGCCGACAGCCCTCTCACGCCGAGCGCGGGATCCTTTGTCGCGAAAACAAGGTGATAATCCGCATAGGATGCATTGGTAATAAAGGCTTTGCTGCCGTTGATCACATATTCGTCACCGTCCAGTGCATAGCTGCATCTTGCCGCGCCGGCATTGCTGCCCGCGTCCGCTTCGGTCAGCGCAAAGCTGACATATTTTCCGGCTACAATCGCCTCTGCAATCAGTTTTTTCTGTTCTTGACTGCCAAAGTCGCGCACACATTCATAGGCAAGCCCTGATACCGTCAATGAAGTCGATACCCCCGCTTCCCCGTAGGCCATTTCTTCAATGAGCACCGCCATGGTTTCATTGTCAAGGCCCGAGCCGCCGAATTCCTCTTCAATGTTCATGCACCCAAGACCCATTTCATGGGCTTTTTTTAAAATTTCTTCGGGGAATTCCCCTCTTTCGTCATATTCTTGCGCATAGGGAATCACTTCGTTTTCCATAAACTCTTTAATTAACGCTTTTAATTCTTTTTGTTCTTCCGTTAAAATAATCGCCATTTTTTTTCTCTCTCTTTCAACTAAAATTTAAACATTTCGCAAAGTTGTATATTTTCTATTTTTGTTGAATATATATTATACCGTATTTTCTTCCTATTCGCTATGTAAATTGTTTTTTTCTTATATTCACCTCAATTACTCGTCATATACTGCCATTAGACTGCCTTTCCATCTACCATGATCGGTTCGAATTTATTTGTCCTCTCTATGACACATAATGATTTTTAACACAAACTTTTCATGCCTTTGCTTTTTTCTGATCGATTTGTTCACCATGTGCAATCTAATAAAAAAAAGACCTTCTGCACAGAAGGTCTTTTTTGCAAAATTCTTTTTATTTGTATTCTGCCGCTACTTCTTCGTTGTTAAGAATGCGCAGTGCACCCTGTGCCAGTGCAATCAGTTCGTCCTCGCCGGGATATACGCGAACTTCTGCAATAAATTCTACATATTCCTTAATCCAGCCAACCAGCATGCTGTCATAAGCCAGGCCGCCTGTGATACAAATTGCGTCCACATCACCTTTCAATGCGGCTGCGCCGGCACCGATTTCTTTTGCTACCTGATAAGCAAGTGCCTGATAAACCAGTTTGGCATTTTCGTCTCCCGCATCAATCATTTTGCCGACTTCTCTGCCGTCATTGGTGTTTAAGTAAGCAACGAGTCCGCCGTTTCCAACGGTTTTTTTCTTCATTTCGTCAAAGGTGTATTTACCTGAATAGCAAAGTTCAATTAAGTCGCCCGTGGGCAGAGTGCCGCAACGCTCCGGTGTCATAGCGCCATCTCCGTTGAGTGCGTTGTTGGTGTCAATAACAAGACCTTTTCTGTGAACACCCACCGACACGCCGCCGCCCAAATGCGCCACGATCATGTTGAGTTCCGCATAGGGTTTGCCCATTTCTTTTGCTGCGCGTTTTGCGATGGCCTTTTGGTTTAATGCATGAAAACGGCTTTTTCTCGGCAACTCGGGCAGCCCCGATATGCGTGCTACTTCATCCATTTCATCCACGCTGGGCGGATCCACAATAAAAGCAGGAATATTGTGCTGCGAAGAGATGTTTTCTGCAATCACCGCCGCCAAGTTAGCAGCATGCTGCGCGGTATTTTTGTCGGTCAACACATCAATCATTGCTTGATTCACAACATAAGTGCCGCTGGCAAGGGGTTTTAAGTTGCCGCCTCTGCCAACCACCGCATCCAGGCTTTCCGTAGAAATATTGTTTTCTTTCAGACAATCCAAAATGATATTTTTTCTGAAATCGAATTGTTCAATGATATTTTTGAAAGGTGCCAATTCTTCGTTTGAGTGACGCAATGTCTGTTCGATCACCTTTGTTTCATTATCAAAAACAGCAATTTTTGTAGATGTCGAACCGGGGTTAATTGTCAATACGCGAAATGTTTTTTCCATAAATTACCTCTTACAATTTTTTTCTATTTGTTATTTTCTTATTTTTGCGAAGCAACAGCTGCGCAAGCAATGGATTTGAGCTTGGATGCTGTGCTGTCGGCTCTGCTTGTGAGTACAATCGGTGCTGCAGCGCCTGCCAACAACCCTGCTGTCTCGCATCCGCCGAGATAGGTGGATGTTTTATACAACACATTACCGGATTCAATGTTGGGTACCAGCAAAATATCTGCCTGACCTGCAACCGGAGAAGAAATTCCCTTGTGCTGGGACGCTTCAAGCGATACCGCATTGTCCAAAGCCAACGGTCCGTCAACGATACAGTTTTTGATTTGTCCTCTTTGGTTCATTACGGTCAATGCTGCTGCGTCCAAAGTCGCAGGCATATCGGGATTAACCACTTCAACAGCGGCAATGCAAGCCACCTTCGGTGTTTCGATACCGAATGAACGTGCAATTTTCACGGCGTTGTTGATCAATCCGATTTTCTGATTCAAATCAGGATACATTACCATGGCGCCATCCGTCAAAAAGTACAATTTATCAGCAGATTCTTTGCTTTCAATGATGCCCACATGGCTCAACAAGTTGCCTGTGCGCAGTCCCCATTCTTTGTTCAAAACAGCTTTTAACAATGTAGCTGTCCCAAGCAGACCCTTCATCAACACGTCTGCTTTGCCTTCTGCAACCATTTTCACGGAAACCTCCGCGCTCATTGCGTCGTTATCCGTATGAATAATTTCGGCATCCTCCAATTTAAACGAATGCTCTGCAATTATTTTTTTGATTTCGTCGGCATTGCCCACCAAAATCGGTTTTACCAAACCCATACTTGATGCTTCGGATACTGCACCCAATACATGCGAATCCTGGGCAGCGGCAACGACGATGCTTTTCATTTCACCACTTTTTGCTTTTTCAATAATACTATTAAAATTCATATTTTTCTCCTTTCATACCCTTTGTGTTTAATTTAACACATTAGAAATAGTTTAGCTTATTTCCCGCCTAAAAACAATACCAAAATCACAACTTTAGCAAGTATCTGCCCATTTTTGCAGCATTTCGTTGCACCACTCCATTATCAATCCTTTGCGTTGCTGCTTTTTGCATCTTCATAAACCAAAATCACACAACAAGAGCATCAGACACCACTAATTTGGCTTCCTTTATTGCTCCGACAAAATAAAATATCAAAATCAAACAGAAATTCTTAATGACTATGCTATAATAGGATGTAATTGATTTCATATCAATAAATTATTTCAAACGGAGCAAAACAATGAACACAAATACAAATTTTCCCCACCTGCTGGCACCCGGTCAAATCGGGAATTTGACACTGAAAAACCATGTAATTATGGGTCCCACCGAGACGCTGTATGCTTCCTCGGACGGCGAAGTCACTCGCCCTATTATCGACTATTATGTCCGTCGCGCAAAAGGCGGCGCAGGGCTAATCGTTGTGCATTCCGCGCAGGGCAATACAAAAATCGACCCCATTGACCCCTATGCTGGCTCACTGCGCATTGACGACAACGCATATATTCCCATGTTGTCACAGCTCACGGAGGAGGTGCACCGCGCAGGGGCGAAAATATCCATCATCGTCTCGCCCGGCGGCGGCGCGCAGTCTTTGGGTTTTCCCTACGACAAGGGCAGCCAAGGAGTCTGTGATGTTTCGAATGTCGGCCCCAGCGAAAAGCAGTCCATGGTAGCGCAGCGCAAAGTGCGAAAGTTGACTGTTGATGAAATCCATAAATCCGTGGAAGCCTTCGGGCTCTGTGCAGGACGCGCAAAAGTCGCAGGCTTTGATGCGTTTTATATCCACGCCGTGGGAGGATATCTGATTTCACAATTTTTGACGCCCTATTTCAACGATAGAGAGGATGAATATGGCGGCAGTTTAGAAAACAGAATGCGCTTTTTGCTGGAAATTATCGCTTCCTGCCAAAAACATGCGGGTAAAGACTTCCCTCTCATCGTGCGCATGTCCATTGACGAATTTATGGGCGATGCCGGCAGGGGCATTGAAGAATCCAAACAAATGGGCAAAATGCTTGAAGAAGCAGGCGTTGCCGCCATCGACTGCAGCGCGGGTATCTTTGAGTCCATGCATATGCTTATTCCGCCTTTTTATCTTCCCCAGGGTGTATTGGTGCCCTTGGCGGAAGCTATGAAAAGCACTGTCAACATCCCCGTCATCACCCAAGGCAGACTCTATGAGCCTCAAATGGCGGAAGACATCCTCGCCGACGGCAAAGCGGACTTTATTTCTCTGTCCCGGGGTTGGATTTGCGAGCCGGATTGGGTCAAAAAAATATCCGAAGGAGATATTAAAGGGCTGCGCAAATGCATCACCTGCAACCATTGCATCGGTACCCGCATCTTAAACAACTTACCGCTGCGGTGCACATTCAATCCCCAAGCTGGCCGCGAAAGCGAGCGAGGTGCTCGAGTTAAAAAGACACGCGCGCCCAAAAACATCGCCATCATAGGCGCAGGCCCCGCGGGTCTGGAAGCCGCCTATACCCTCGGAAAACGCGGACATATCGTTGACATGTATGAAGCCTCCGATAAAATCTGCGGCGGACAACTCCTAACCGCCTCACTCCCACCGGCAAAAGATGTTCTGAACTATATCCCTGCGTTTTATGCCGAACAACTCTCTCGTCTGCCCAACGTAAACATCCATCTCAACACCCCTGTTTCTGCCAATAACCTGAACAGCATATCGGCGGATGTTGTCTTACTTGCCACCGGTGCTAATGCGTTGATTCCCAACATCCCCGGTATCGATAACAAAAATGTCTATACGGCAGAAGAGGTTCTAAAAGGCAACGCTGACTTATCCGGAAAAGTCGTCGTGGCAGGCGGCGGACAAATCGGCGGCGAAACCGCGCATTTCTTGTTGGAAAAAGGCTGTGAAGTTTCAATTATTGAAATGTTGCCGGCAATTCTCATAAAAGAAGAATTGATTACCATGTTGACACTGCTCAATATTTTGTCCACAGGTGGCGCACAAATTTTGACCAATACCAAAATTTCCAGATTCAACGAAGACAGCGTGGAAGCCCTCAACACCCAATCGGGCGAAACACTCTCGGTCCCCTGCGACCATGTGGTGGTTGCCTTCGGCACTAAGCCCGAAAACTCCCTCTACCAAACATTGAAAACCAAATTTGGGGACGTCAGAGTCATCGGCGATGCTGATGTGGTGGGCAATATCCAAACAGCTATTCACAGCGGCTTTTTCGCAGCACTGGATATTTAATTGCTCACTTTATCAAACCATCTTATTTTTGATTGAAAGACGTAAACACATAAAATTACCCATTGCAGGAAAATCCTGCAATGGGTAATTTTTAGACATTCAATAATGACATTTATTTTTCAACATCTCAGGTATGTAAAACCGAGCAATGCGACACAAAAGTGACACAAATAAGCAAATTAATTATAAAAAATCCTGAAATAAAAACAATGAAAACCACGCAAATACGTGGTTTTCTTTCGTTTTTCATATGGAGCTGGTAATGGGACTCGAACCCGCAACCTGCTGATTACAAATCAGCTGCTCTGCCAATTGAGCTATACCAGCGAAAATATGGCGATCCGGAAGGGGCTCGAACCCTCGACCTCCAGCGTGACAGGCTGGCATTCTAACCAACTGAACTACCGGACCGCAATATAAGAAAAAATGGTGACCCCTAGGGGATTCGAACCCCTGTAACCGCCGTGAAAGGGCGGTGTCTTAACCGCTTGACCAAGGGGCCAGATGGCTCCTCAGGTTGGACTCGAACCAACAACCTACCGGTTAACAGCCGGGTGCTCCACCATTGAGCTACTGAGGAAAATAAAAAAACCCGCAACGACCTACTCTTCCAGGCAGTCGCCCGCCAAGTACC
>CALFLU010000093.1 GCA_937880125.1 uncultured Eubacteriaceae bacterium | reverse complement strand
GACGCAAAAAAAATAGCAAAAACCGTCATTACGTCCTCGCTGTTTAAAACGGCGATGGCCGGGGCGGATGCCAACTGGGGCAGGGTGCTTTGTGCCGTGGGGTACTCGGGCGCTGAGTTTAATGAGGACGATGTGGACATTGCCCTTACGTCCAAAGCCGGCACCATTGATACCTGTAAAAAAAGCATGGGTCTTGATTTTGATGAAGATATTGCAAAGAAAATTTTGTCGGAAGATGAAATTACCATTCATATCACGCTGCATGAGGGCGAGTGTCAAGCCACGGCGTGGGGTTGTGATTTGACCTGTGAATATGTGAATATCAATGCGTCTTACCGCACATAAAATGAGGCAAAAGGATGTATGAAGAAAAAAAACTGATTGAGCTGAAAAAGCGCTACGACGGCAAAGTCATTGTGGTAAAATACGGCGGCAACGCCATGACAGGTAAAAATGCCGCCGCTTCGCTGATGGATGATATATTGCTTTTACAGTCGCTGGGTGCACGGGTGGTGCTTGTTCATGGCGGCGGACCCGAAATCAATGCAATGTTGAAAAAAACGGGCATTGAAAGTCGTTTTGTAGAGGGACTGCGCTATACCGACAGCGAAAGCATTGAAATTGTGCAAATGGTGCTTGCAGGCAAAGTCAATAAAGAATTGAGCCTGCTCATTTCACAGCGCGGCGGCAAAGCCCTGGGTGTCTGCGGACTGGACAGCGGCATCATCACCGCGGAAAAAATGAATACCGGGGCAGATTTGGGCTTTGTGGGACAAGTGACAGCTATTTATGCCGAGCCGCTGTATGATGTGTTGTCGCTGGGCTATATTCCTGTTGTGGCCACCTTGGGCAGCGACAAAGAGGGGAAAGTCTATAACATCAACGCCGATGCGGCAGCAGGTGCCATTGCAGCTCAAATGCAAGCGGCGGCTTTTGTTTTGCTGACAGATGTGGCGGGGATATTAAAAGACAAAGAAGATGTATTAAGCTTGATAGACAAAATCGATGTGCGACAGGCAAAAAAATATATGGATGAAAAAATTATTGACGGCGGGATGATTCCAAAAGCAAAGTGCTGCATAAAAGCTGTTGGCAGCGGCGTGGAATCTGCCTATATTGCCGATGGCCGCGCAGAAAATATTTTTATTTCGTGCTTGCTAGAGCAAGAGGGATGCGGTACACTATTTGTAGAAAATATGTAAAAAACGGGTGATGATATGACCAACGAAGATGTAAAAAAACTGAGCGGTGAATTTATTGCAAACACCTACAGTCGTTTTGATGTGGCAATCGAAAGCGGCAAAGGGGTTTTTTGCAAAGATTTTGACGGCAAAGAATATATTGACTTTACCAGCGGAATCGGCGTAAACTCGCTGGGGTTTTGCGATAACAAGTGGATAGATGCCATTGCTCGCCAAGCCAGAACGCTCAACCATACGTCCAACTTGTACTACACACTGCCCGGCGCAAGACTCGCGGAAAAATTATGTTTGAGAACCGGTATGAAAAAAGTGTTTTTTTCCAATTCCGGCGCAGAGGCAAACGAATGTGCCATCAAAGCCGCACGCAAATACAGTTTTGACAAATACGGAGCGGACCGCTACGAAATCATTACACTGCAAAACTCCTTTCACGGGCGCACGATAGCAACACTGTCGGCAACGGGGCAAAGTGTGTTTCACAAGTTTTTTGATCCCTTTGTTGAAGGATTTGTCTATGCCAAGGCAAATGATACCGAAGATTTGCTTTCAAAAATAACCGACAAAACCTGTGCAATTATGTTGGAAGTCATCCAGGGAGAAGGCGGCGTGTTAGAACTGATGCCGGGATTTTTGGATGAAATTGCCGAAGTGGCACAGAAAAAAGATATTTTAATTATTGCAGACGAAGTGCAAACCGGCATCGGCAGATGCGGCACGCTGTTTGGCTATCAGGGATTTCAGTTTGTGCCCAACATCTTGTCTTGTGCAAAGGGCCTGGCGGGAGGGCTGCCTTTGGGGGCAACACTCTTTGATGAAAAAACCGCAGATGTGTTGAGTCCGGGAAGCCATGCCACAACCTTTGGCGCAAATCCCATTGTGTGCTCGGCGGCAGAGGCGGTGTTGGACAGGTTAAACCAAGAGTTGCTGTTGGACATTATGCAAAAGGGGATTTATATGCGTGTGGAAATTGCAAAAATGCCCCATGTAATCTCTGTGAACGGGCAAGGGTTGATGATAGGCGTGGAGATGGATATCGACAACAAAGTCGTGGCACAAAAGTGTATTCAGGCAGGTTTGTTGGTGCTGACGGCAAAAGATAAGTTGAGGCTGCTGCCTCCCTTGACCATCACCATCGAAGAGGCGCGGGCAGGTTTGGATATTTTGAACAAGGTGTTAAGCGATATGTAATCGTCATGGGGCAGCTGCTTTAAGCAGCTGCTTTTTTCACCGAACCATATTGAAAAAGGAGGAGACAACAATGAAAATAAAAAATGTATATGCGCTGTATTTTTCACCCACAAGTTCTTCAAAGAAGGGTGCGTTGAGCATCGCGCATAGCTTGGCAAGTCAATGGGGTGCAAAGGTGCATGAAGTCGATATTACGATTTTGAATAAAAAAGTGCAGCCCGAAACCTTTTGCGCAGAGGATATGGTGGTCTTTGGCGCGCCGGTTTACAGCGGCAGGCTCTATAGGGGTGCGGCACAGCGCCTTGCAGAATTTTCGGCGGAAAATACCCCTTGTGTTGTGACGGTGACCTATGGCAATCGCCACTACGACGATGCATTGTTGGAGATGTATGAGCTGGCTAAAAAGCAGGGATTTGTGCCCTTTGCGGCAGCGGCTCTTGTGGCACAGCACACCTTTGGCGATATTCAAAAAGGTCGCCCCAATGAAAGGGATTTGAAGGAAAACAGAGAGTTTGCTTTGGGCGCGGCAAAAGAGCTGATTGCGGGAAAAAAAGTTCTTGAGCAAGTGCCCGGCAACACCCCGTATAAAGAGGGTGGCGGAGGCGGCTCCTTTATACCGCAAACAAAGGATACTTGCATTGCCTGCGGACTTTGTGCAGAGGTTTGTCCGCAGCAGGCTGTTGATGCAGAGAACGGATATGCAGTGGATGCTTCACGCTGCATTTCGTGTTTTGCCTGTATCAAATATTGTCCAGTCCATGCAAAGTGTATGGAAACACCCGAATATTTGGCTTTTGCGGAAAAATTTTCGAAGCAGTTGGCGCAAAGGCGCGAAAACGAATATTTTGTTTAAACATAAAAACAGGTGAAAAAAGCATGAGTAAAGATAAAATATTATGTAAATGCAAAAAAACAACCGAAGCAGATGTGCTTAAAGCTATTAAGCAGGGAGCGACAAGTTATAAGGAAGTGAAAAAAATGACGAAAGCGGCAAGCAAATGCGGAAAATGTAAAGAACAGGTGAAAAAATTCGTCAAAAAAAATGTCGAATAAGGCGCAATGTTGGTCAAAAGCATCAATCGACAAGCAAGAATAAAATATGAAAAAAACATTAAAAAAAGACCCTTTGGGGTCTTTTTTATGGCTGAGAAGGGTTATAGAGTTCGTTGAGTTTGTCGACCAGCATAAAGGCCACTTGATTAATGCTTTGTGAGCCGGCAACAAGCACAAAATCTCCGGGTTGTAAGCGCTCTGCCAGGTAATCCACGATATCCGTAAATTTTTTGATACATACAGCAGGGGTGCCGTAGGTTTTTTGCACTTCTTCTGCGACCATTTCGCTGCTGATATCCCAAAGATTGACCTCTCTGTCGGAGTAGATGTCATTCATAATGAGAAAATCACAATTGCTGAGCGCTTCGGAAAATTCGTCAAAAAAGTCGTAGGTTCGTGAAAAGGTGTGGGGTTGAAAAACAACCCAGAGCCGTTTTTGCTCATAGTTGTGGCAAGCCTCGATGGTGACTTTGACCTCGGTGGGGTGGTGGGCGTAGTCTTCGTAGACTTTGATGTTGTTGACTTCGCCGCGAAATTCAAACCTGCGCTTGGTGCCGCCAAAGCGCTGAAGGGTTTTTTGCATGCTTTCTAAAGTAATATTTAAAAAATCTCCGCAAACAATCATGGAAAGCGCGTTGAGAACATTGTGCTCGCCGGGAATTTGCAGTTGAAAATGACCGAAAAATTCGCCGAATTTCATCACATCAAATTCGGGAATGCCCAGGGGCGAATAGACAATATTGGCAGCATAATAGTCGTTGTCATCGTTTAGACCGAATCTGTGCACAGGTGCCTTTGAATGATCGGCGATAAAGGATAAATCTTTGTCATCGCCGTTTAAAATCAACAGACCGTCGGCAGGCAAAATTTTTGCAAATTCTAAAAATGATTGACGGATTTGTTCGATGCCGCCGGTAAAATAATCCAAATGATCGGGCTCCACATTGGAAATAATGGCAATGCGGTGATGAGATTTTAAAAAGCTGTCCACATATTCGCAGGCCTCGGTGACAAAATAGTCGCTGTTGCCGATGCGATAGTTGCCGCCCAACTCTTTGAGGGTACCGCCGATGCTGGCGCTGGGATCGAGCCCTGCATCCAACAACATCAACGAAAGCATGGAAGAGGTGGTGGTTTTGCCATGGGTGCCTGCGGCCGCAATGGTTGTGGGATACAGGCTTGTGAGGTAGCCCAAAAATTCTGAGCGCTGCACGGTGGGAATGTTGCGCCGGTGTGCTTCTTTTAGTTCGGCATTGTTTTTATTGATGGCGGCCGTATAGACCACCAAGTCACAATCCAAAGGAATGTTTGCGGCGTCGTGCCCGATTTGGATGTCAAAACCTTCTTCGATTAGCTTGTCCGTATAGGGGCAGGCGCGCATGTCAGAGCCTGTAATCTGTAAACCTTTATGGTTGGCAATATGGGCAAGTCCGCTCATGCTGGTGCCGCCGATACCGATAAAATGGATCTTTTTTATCTTGCTGTAATCAACTTTATTCATTCAAAATCCTCTCAAATTCGCCTTATTATTATACATCAATTTGGCAGGGATGCAATTATTTCCCTGAAATTTACAAAAAAAATGATTCGTGATGTAAAAAAACACAAATAAGCCCGAAATATCGTAAAAAAAGATGTTTTTTTTCATTTAAATCAGATATAATATACCATACAAAAGAGTACATTGAAATACTAAAGCGCATGGCGTCATGGTGGAAGGAGCTTCACAATGCAAATTACAGACATCAGAATTAGAAAAATCTATACTGAAGGCAAGATGAAGGCCATTGTTTCGGTGACATTTGATGACGAACTCGTGATTCATGACATCAAGATTATTGAAGGTCAAAGCGGTATGTTTATCGCAATGCCCAGCCGACGCACTCCCGATGGAGAATTTAAAGATATTGCGCATCCGATCAACATTGAAGCACGTAAAAAAATGCAGCAAGCGATTTTAGAGAAATATGAGGAAGAGTCGGCAAACGAACAGCCCGCTGAATAGGGTGTAGTCGGCGGTCGATTTTAAAAAAGGGAGAAATCCCTTTTTTATTTTTATGCGCAGAAATATAGTATATTTACCATCTTTGGTATATAATCATAATTACGCAAAAAAAAGTGGCGGGAGGTGTGCAAAATGCATATGCAAGCTGTGATACTTGCGGCCGGAAAAGGCACGCGCATGAAGAGCGAAAAACCGAAGGTTCTCCATGAATTGTGCGGAAAAAGTATGCTTTCTTATGTGATAGACAATGTTCGTCAGGCAAAGGTAGAAGAAATTGCCGTTATTGTGGGATATAAAGCAGATGAGGTTAAAGCGTCATTGGTGGGAGATGTTTGTGCGTTTGTTCAACATGAGCAGCTCGGTACCGGCCATGCGGTGATGCAGGCCGCCTCTTTTATTGATGATAATGCTTATGTGGTGGTGCTGTGCGGAGATGCACCGTTGGTAAATGCCAGAGTCATCGAAGAAATATTTGAATGCGCCTATGCAGGCAAAAAAGACGCGGTGGTGCTGTCGACGATATTGGATAATCCTTACGGTTACGGAAGAATTATTCGCGACGAAAACGGCAGAATCAAAAAAATTGTAGAACAAAAGGATGCAGACAGCGCGCAGCAAGCCGTGAAAGAAATTAATTCCGGCGTATATTGCTTCTTGGGCAGTGCGCTGAAAAAAGCATTAAAAGGCTTGACGCCCGAAAATGCGGCAAAAGAATATTATCTTACCGACAGCATCGAGCAGCTGCTGGCCGGCGGGTATGATGTGGATGTACTCATTGAGCAAGACAGCGATATCATCAAAGCCGTCAACGATAAAAAGCAGTTGGCGCAGCTTGAAAAAATGATGCGCCAAATGATTAACAGCAAATGGCTTGCACAGGGCGTGACAATGATAGACCCTGAAAATACCTACATTTCCTATGATGCGGTGGTTGCACCGGATGTGTTGCTCTATCCCAATGTGGTCATTGAAGGGCGCAGCATCATCAAAAAAGGAACGGTAATTACCACGAGTTCCATGATACGCAACAGCGTCATCGGCGAGCATTGCACCATCAACAGCTCTGTGATTACGGACAGCGTTGTGGGCAATCATGCAAAAATCGGTCCCTTTGCGCACCTGCGACCCAAGAGCATTTTGGGTGAACATGTAAAAATAGGAAACTTTGTCGAAGTCAAAGCCTCCACCATGGGGGACAATTCCAAATCTTCGCATCTTACCTATATCGGAGATGCCAAAGTCGGCGAAAATGTCAACCTGGGGTGCGGTGTGGTCTTTGTAAACTACGACGGCAAGGCCAAAAACCTTACCGTGGTGGAAGACGATTGCTTTGTAGGGTGCAATGTAAACTTGATTGCGCCGGTGACGGTGAAAAAGGGTGCCTACATTGCGGCAGGCTCCACGATTACCGAAGATGTGGATGAATACAGTCTGGCCATTGCACGCAGCAGACAAACAAATAAAGAAAATTGGGTTTTGAGACCGAGCGAAACATCGGAGGGAGACAAAAGATGAATTGGGCAGCAAATAACATCAAGATTATGGCGGGAAGTTCAAACATGGAGGTAGCACGGAAAATTTCCGAAATTTTGAACGTGCCGCTGTGCGATACCAACACGGAGCGCTTTAGTGACGGGGAAACCTATGTCAATATCAATGAATCCATCAGGGGGTGCGATATTTTTGTCATTCAAAGTGTATCCGAGCCCGTAAATGACAACTTGATGGAATTATTAATCTACATTGATGCACTGAAAAGAGCTTCGGCAGGGCGCATTACGGCGGTGATTCCCTATTACGGCTATGCCAGACAGGATCGAAAAGTGCTTCCAAGGGCGCCGATTACGGCAAAGCTGGTGGCGGACTTAATTACCGCAGCAGGGGCAAGCCGTGTCATGACGATGGATTTGCACGCCGATCAAATTCAAGGATTTTTCAATATTCCCTTAGACCATTTGACGGCAATTAATGTCATTGTAGAAAAATTAATGGCCTACGGCTTGCACAAAAATCACGATTTGGTTGTGGTTTCTCCTGATGTGGGGTCGGTCAAACGCACAAGAAAAGTAGCGGAAATGTTTGGTGCGCCCATGGCCATTATCGACAAACGCCGCTATGCGAAAAATACCACGGAGATTATGACGGTGATTGGGGACGTGGCAGGCAAAAATCTTTTGTTGATCGATGACATGATTGATACGGCAGGCACGATGACCAACTCTATCAACGAATTAAAAAATCTGGGTGCCAATGACATTTATGCCGCTGCCACCCATGGTGTGCTCTCGGGCAAGGCGATTAAAAATCTGTCGGAAGCCCCGGTAAAAAAAGTATTTGTCACCGACACCATTCATCTGCCGAAAGAAAAAGAAATCGACAAAATAGAGGTTATTTCTGTTGCGCCGATCATTGCAAAAGCCATTGATAGGGTGCACAAAGGACAAAGTGTGAGCATGCTCTTTGATTAAAAGCAAAGAAACCAAAGATCAAACGAATTGATGATAGAAAAGAAAAAGCACACGGTATATAGTGTGCTTTTATAATTATATTCAAACAGCAAAGTTGCCATTTGTCGGTTTTACGATAACAACACTATGCTTAAGGCGCAGCTGACCTATCAGACAGCTTGTAAGCCTTTAGCGCAGCGAGGTTGCGCGCGCGTGACATGGAGGCGACTTCAAAGCCTTCGTGCATGATAATGCCCTTGCTTTGAGCAATCATTTCTTCGGCAGTGGCTATATCCACCTCAATGGGATAAATGCCCCAATCGGATTCCAACTCAGTCAAATGTACACCATGTAAAGCCGCTGTTGCCACGGCGGTGAAGTAGTAGGTTAGCTGCAGCATGCTGCTAAACTCAATGCTCGCGCCCAAAGGTTTTAATTGGTCGATGCTGCGACCGGTTTCTTCCTTTGCTTCGCGCATTGCCGCTGCGCGGATGTCTTCGCCGCGTAGTATGCCGCCGCCGGGCAGACCGCAGATATCCAGCTTTTCGCTTTTCAGCAAAATGATTTTGTCGCCCTCGGTTTGCACAATGCAGCGTGCAGCCAGCCGCAAGGGATAGATGCGGTCTTGTGCTGCGGAAATATTGGTTTTGATGATGGGCGGGTATTGCTCGGATAAGATGTATTTGTAAATGGCCCACATTTGTGCGTCGGAGTGCATGTCTGTTGCGCTTTCACCATCGATAAAGAGAACCTCGTGGCCCTCTTCAATGTCGGCATGAACGCGCTTTTCCAGCTCCACTTCATAAAAAATACCCGTATTAAAGACTTGCAGGTTCCACTCGGCGGGCGTGTCAATATACCAAGACATCGTCTCAAGCCTGCGCTTGATGGTAATTTCATATCCCGTTTCTTCCAAAAATTCGCGGCGCAGCGCTTCTTCATACCCCTCGCCGGGGTTGAGCCCTCCGCCGGGCAAAAACTTGCCCAGTTTGTTTTTGATGATCATCACCTTGCCGCTGATGTTGGTGACAATGCCGTATGCGCCCGTGCGCAGCACAACACTGCGCTCAGGCTTTCGAATGCCGAAAACAGGCATAATCTAGCCTCTCTTTTTCGTTATAGTGTGGCGCACATCACTGCTTTAATGGTATGCATGCGATTTTCCGCCTGATCAAAGACCTTGGAACAGCTGCTGTAGAACACCTCATCGGTGACTTCCATTTCTTTAAGACCGAATTTTTCATAAACCATTTGCCCGAATTCCGTATTGAGGTCATGAAATGCGGGCAGGCAGTGCAGAAAAATGATGTGCTCGTTTTTTGCCTTTGCCAGCATGTCCCCATTGACCTGATAGGGCGCAAGCAGCTTGATGCGCTCTTCGATTTGTGCCTCTTCGCCCATGGATACCCAAATATCGGTGTAAACGGCATCGGCGTGCAGCATCGCTTCGGTTATGTCGCTGGTCAGCGTAAGGGTGCTGCCCGTCTGCTTTGCAATCTTTTGCATCTCTTCGACCAAAATGGGATCAGGCATCAACTCCGGCGGCGAGAGCGCCACAAAATCCGTGCCCAGCTTGGCGCTGGCAATCAACAAAGAGTTGGCGACGTTGTTGCGGCCGTCTCCGGAGTAGACGAGTTTCATTTCTTCAAAAGGTTTGTCGATGTGTTCTTTCATCGTCAAAAAATCCGCCAATGCCTGGGTGGGATGATACAAATCGGTCAGGCCGTTCCAAACGGGAACACCTGAGTATTTGGCAAGCGCCTCGACAGTTTCTTGCTTAAAGCCGCGAAATTCGATGCCGTCATAGAACCTGCCCAATACGTTTGCCGTATCGCGCAGGGATTCTTTTTTGCCCATTTGGCTGTTGGATAAAAACGTAACGTTTGCCCCTTCATCATAGGCGGCAACCTCAAAGGCGCATCGGGTGCGCGTGGAGGTTTTTTCAAACAGCAACACAATATTTTTACCTTGAAGCGTGTTGCCTATCATTCCTTGTTTTTTCTTTTCTTTTAATTCTTCGGCATAGGTAAGCAGGTAGTGAATTTCTTCGCCGGTATAGTCTCGCAATGTCAACAGGTTGCGTCCTTTTAAAGATGATGCCATAAATTTGTCACTCCTTAGTTTATTTTTTCACGGCACAAGGGCATGGTCATGCAGCGGGGGCCGCCCCTGCCGCGAACCAGCTCAGAACCTCTGATGGTGTGTACTTTAATATTATTTTTTGCCAAAATTTCGTTGGAGATTTCGTTGCGGTTATAGGCTATTACTTCGCCCGGGGCAATGACAAAGGTATTGGTGCTGTCGTTCCACTGCTCTCGCGCGGCAACCACGGGGTCATTGCCGCCGCTTTGGATAAAATTCAGGTGTGTCACACCCAGTGCATCGCACAGCGCGACTTTGAGGCTGTCCATGCGCTGAAACTGCGGGCAACCTCCGGCACTGCGCATGATTTTTACCACGTTCATATTTTGATCCAAAAGGGGATAGATGGTAAACTGGTCATAGTCAATCATCGTAAACACCGTATCCAAATGCATAAATGCGCGTATTTTCGGCAGTTCAACGGCGTAGACGGCGCGCATGTCGTCGTTTTGCGAAAACAGGTTTTCCGCAAGAATCTGCACGGCGGCGGCATCGGTTCGCTGACTGCACCCCACGACAACAGAAGAGTCATTGATCACGAGGATATCGCCGCCTTCAATGCTGCTGCTTTGCAGGTTGTTGTCATACCACAGCGGGACGTTGCCGCTAAAAAGGGGATGATGTTCATAAATGGCACGCGCAATGCGGCTTTCGCGCATGCGCACGGTATTTTTCATGGTGTGAACGGAAATGCCGTTGCCGATGATGGCGGCAGCGTCACGCATAAAGTATGCATTGGGCAGCGGCAACAGATAAAACATATATTTTTCGGGCATGTAGTCGCTGATGACAGGTTGTGTTTTAAATTTTGCCACATCGGTTACGCTAAGGCCTTTAATCAAGCAGCGAGCGGTGCCAGCCGCGTCCAGGTTCATCAAGTATTCAAAAATGCAGGCTTCGATGTAGTTGCAGCCTGTGATGTCTTTGCCGAGAATGTACGTTAAAATTTCTTTTTTTGTTGCGGGACTTTTCAAAATATCTCCCAGCAAGTCGGTAAGATAATGTACCGCTGCACCGTGTTGTCGTAACAAATCGGCAAAGGCGTCATGCTCCTTTTGCATATCGCTTAGATAGGGCGTGTCGTCAAAAAGAGAAAAGCCTAAATTTTGCGGGACAATATGGTTGATTTCTTCATCCGGACGATGCAAAATCACATGCTTTAATTTTCCGATTTCGCTGGTGATATTGATCTGAAAGGGTGTATTCATGATGAGATTCCGTTCGTTTTGATATTTTTTCCATTATAACGCATTTTTTTGCTTTCGCCTATAACGAGGTGCCTTTTTTTAGGAAATCATAAAAAAACTTACCTTTCTGACGCCGGTAGGGATATAATAAATGCAATGCTGTTTTTAATTCACCGACGGTGTATATCAAAAAGTTCTTGTGGAGCCTTTGAAAACAGCACAGACAACCTGTATCGATTTGGGAGAAAAAAGTGAAATTATTTGGTTTTGGCAAGAAAAACAAATCCGGTGCAAACGAAGAACGTTTTATTGAAGATAAAAAAAAGGATGCGGCAGAGTCCTCGAAGGACAAATTGCAGCAGCCTGAATTTTTGTTAAACGGAACGGTTTTGGAAAAGTATAACGGCAGCGGCGGCGTGGTGCATATTCCCGATGGGGTAACGGACATTGCCTATATTGCCTTTGAGGACAGCAATATTGAGTCTTTGACGATACCCAAAAGTGTTGAAGGGTATCATTCGGGGGCTTTTCGCATTCCCAAGGTGAAAAAAATCATCACCTCCAACTTAATTCCGCAGGATATTTTGGGGCAGTGCCTTGTTTTGCGCGCGGACTTTGACAGAGAGGATTTGATGATTCCCGCAAATGATCAGATGGAGCTGGAAGAAATTGTCGTAGAAGAAGGCAATGAGATTTATGCGGCGGTGGATGGCGTTTTATATGACAAGTCCATGAAAAAATTGTTGCACTGTCCACCGAAAAAAAGAGGTACGGTGGTCATTGCACAAGGCACAGAGCGAATTCGCCCACGGGCCTTTGCAAAATGTCGTTTGATAGAACATTTGGTTATTGCCGATAGTGTCAAACACCCTGTGGTATTTGGAGATTTGGACAATTTGCAAACCGTATCCTTGGATGAAGAAACCTTCTCACCGCTGTGTGAATATTTTCCCAGCAGCGACAAAATAGAAGACGCTAGGTTTCATCACGACTATCATGAGCAAAGCGGCGCGCAAGAAGGCAGGGTCAATGTGCCCGGATCAGAGAATGTCCAACGACAAATCTGTAAAAAATGCGGCCATATCCGCCATGTACCCAAATAGAAAAAGCTTGTGCGGATTGTTTTAATGCTATAATGAACAACGACGGACGGCGGCAAAATTTGACCGCCGTTTTTTGATGCATAGAAGAAAATAATCCGCCGTTGAATGTTTCGGGCAATTCGGTGAAGCTGTCGCGATGAAAGGTGATTCAACACAGGGTTTAATAAAACGCCTTGAGCTAACTTTTGAGATAGTTCAAGGCGTTCATTGAGATATGTCATAAATCAGTCGGTCTTTGCAGCCGGTTAACAAACAAGTGCAAAGGACAGCTGCACTTTAAACAAGTCACCGTCAATTTGTATCTGCATTGTT
This sequence comes from uncultured Eubacteriaceae bacterium, assembly GCA_937880125.1. Lineage (GTDB taxonomy): Bacteria > Bacillota > Clostridia > Eubacteriales > UBA1433 > UBA1433. The sequence goes on along the minus strand of CALFLU010000093.1, from coordinate 44,055 downwards.
CCCTTCTGCAACTCGACAAGGCTTTTGGCGATAGACAGACCCAGCCCGCTGCCCTCTGTGGTGCGTGCGCTGTCTCCGCGAACAAAGCGCTCAATCAATTCGTCAGAACTGATGTTAAGAGCCTGGGTGGAGATGTTTTTAAAAGTAATCAACACATGTTGTTCATCTGCATCGGCTTCTACATAGACACGGGTTTTGGGCTGTGCATATTTGCAGATGTTGTTGAGCAAATTGTCAAAGGTTCGCCACAGCAGGCGCCCGTCGGCAAAAATATAAGGAGAAGTCGACGGAAAATGGCTGATCAGCGTCAGGTCACTTTCTTTGAACTTTTCGCTGTATTCACCCAAAGACTGGCTTAGCAGTTCGATGACATTGAGCCTGGTGGGGGAGAGCGAAACATTGCCTGTTGAGACCTTGGAGGCTTCCAGCACATCTTCCGTGAGCTTTTTGAGCCGCGCAGACTGGCGATCAAGCACGGCGATATATTCTGCGACGGGTTGGGTTTGTATATTTTCTTTTTTTAGCAGGTCAACATAATTGACAATGGACGTAAGGGGTGTCTTGATATCGTGGGACACGTTAGTGATGAGCTCCGCCTTTAGGCGCTCGCCTTTAAGTTGTTGTTCCACGGCGCGCTGCATGCCCAGTGAAATGTTGTTGAGGTTGTTGCCGATTTGTGTCAGTGCAGCAAACATGGGCGACAATTGCACTTTTTTGTCGTAGTCCCCTTGGGCGAGGTGATTGCTTGCTTCTTTGAGTCTATAAATTTGCAAGGCAATTTTTAAGACAAGAATAAAAACGGCACCGTTAAACAGGGCAAATAAGAGCAGGGCTGTGATGCTGTGAAAGGATATATTAATAAGCACAAAATCGATGATGAGAAACAAAGAAGTACCCAAGACGACCTTCCATATGAGGGGAATGGCAATCAAAAGGAGCTTTATAGCATTTATTAACCACATGAAAACTCTTTTTATCCATCTTAAAATGTAAAAAGTCAAAGTATTTCTCCACCATTTGCCTGTTTTGATGCGCACGGAAAGCGTCATGCAAATGGCGAGGAACAACAATGAAAAAATGAGTAAAGCCAAGGCGGAAACGACAGCTTCTATAAGCGGACTGACGTTGTAGCGCATCAGAGAGCTGACGACAGCGATGAAGAATGAAAACAAGCCGATTGTACCGAGGATAAAAATATCCAGCGGAATGCGGTCTATGGCAGAAAGAGAGGGTGCTTGTGCATCTTTGCTATAGCCTGCCGTGCGAACGAGGTATACAAAAAAGAAAACAGAAGCAATACCCGATAAAATGAGAAGAACGATGAAGCTGTAGCGCATGTTATATAAAAAGTTAAATGTCGCAAGGGAGGCAACATAGTTGTCCTCGGCACTGATGGGGTCTTTGACAAAGGCGTGCAGGGTATATTCGGATTTGTCCTCGGCAAAGAAACCGTAGTTTTTTGTATGGCTCATGCCATAGGTTTGCTCGATATAGTTGGACAAAACAACCGTGCCGCTGCGGTCGGTGATCGTGAAGAAAAAATTCGTGTTTTCAGGGGAAAACATCTTTTCATAATCCTTGACAAGGTTTTGCTTTTGAATGCTCTGCTCAGCGCTTTTCGCTGCTTGAAAATATTGCTCAAACACCATATTGCTGTATTGGTCCGTTACCGAATAGCACAGCGGTGAATTGTAATAAGAAATGGGGCGGTCGCTGTAATAGTCGCCGGACTCCGCATAAAGAACGCCGAGTGCGCTGGAGACGGCAAAAAAGAAAAAGAGTACAAAGGCAATAACCGCAAGGGGTCGCATTTTTTTGTTGACAGGTCGAATCAAGACATTCACCTCGTTATTCTATTTTATATCCTTGGCCCCATACCACCTTGAGATAGCGTGGGTTGGCGGGGTCGATTTCTATTTTTTCGCGCAGATGACGAATATGCACCGCAACGGTGCCCTCGGCGCGATAGGCCGTGTCGTTCCATACATCGGCATAAATCTGAGAAGAAGAAAAAACTTTGCCCGGGCTGGTCATGAGCAGCTTTAAAATCTCGTATTCTGTGGGCGTGAGCAAAACTGCCTGGCCGCTGATGGTAACGACTTTGGTTTCGTCGTTGAGTTCGATTTCGTTGATGCGCAAGACATTTTCGCCCTTGGCAAGACCGCCCAAATGTGTATAGCGGCGGAGCTGTGCCTTTACGCGGGCAATGAGCTCCACGGGGTTAAAGGGTTTGGTAATATAGTCGTCTGCGCCGATGTTGAGTCCCAAAACTTTGTCGGTATCTTCGCTTTTGGCCGTGAGAAAAATAACCGGGATGTTGCATGTTTGACGCAGCCTGGCGATGGCGGCAATGCCGCTCATGTTGGGCATCATAATATCCATCAATATCAGGTGTATGTCGTGCTCCTCCAAAAGAGCAAGCGCCTGCCTGCCGTCGTAGGCCTCCAAAACGTGGTAGCCTTCTGCGGTCAAATAAATATTTAAGGCCGAAACAATATCTTTTTCATCATCACAGACTAAAATATGATACATAAACTTCCTCCATTGTCATTGTAAGAAAACGGATATTAAGATAAAAGAGATTAAATGATTAAGATTTTATTAACTCTCCACTATTATAGCGATGGACGGCACGAAAAGAAAGAACAAAACAGACCTCGTGTGATCTGTTTTGTTCTTTCAAAAAAGGATAAAATAATCAGTGGTTTGGGGTGTTGATGGTTTGACGCAATAGACGAAGAATGTCTTGCGGTGCTGCAGACAGCATCATACTCGACATCAAACACAGTCCGTCTGCGCCTGCGTCGGCAATCAGCGGTGCATTTTGGGGCGTAATGCCGCCGATGGCATAAACGGGCAGGGAAGTATTTTCACATACTTCACGAAGAAAATCTATTCCGCGTCCGGGGATGTTTTTTTGCAGTCTGTTTCAAAAACATGTCCCGCCACCACGCGAGAAGCGCCGAGTCGCTCGGCTTTTTTTGCTTCATGTGGGGCGTGTACAGATACGCTGATTTGCGAAAATGCCGACAAATCGGAGGCGTTGCTTTCAAACAACGCAAGAGGCAGATGGATATTGGGGCAGTGCAATTGTTGGGCAACGTCGATATGTGTATGTAAAAAACAGGATACATCATATTGCAGACAAATTGCCATAACACGCCTTGCAAGGAGCCCATAGGCGTCTTTATCCAAGTCCTTCTCCCGCAAAATCAGTCCGTCAATGCCTGCTGCGGCCAGGCGTTGTATGTGGGTTAAAAAATCTTCGCAACACAAATGACGATTGGTGACGACAACAATATCAAAGGAAGACATGGTCGTTCATAACAGGCTGCATGCCGGCATCATAAATGGCTGCCAGCACCTCTTTGACATTGCGGTTATCTGCGATTTCAAACTGCTCGTCGCCCTGTTTTTCGCTGTCTTCTTGGTGTTCACCGATGCCCGTGCTGACGCCTGCGGATATTTTGGTTGCCGCAATGTGGATAATGTGATTTCGAAAATGGGCACTTTCGCGCGTGGAAACGGTAATGCCCGCATAGGGCATAAACAGACGATAGGCGCAAATAATTTGCACCAATTCTTTTTCATGCACATCTTTGGGATTGATGGTGTCGTTGTTGATAATCGGTCTCAGACGCGGGCAGGAAAAGGAAATTTCCGCATGGGGATAATTTCGCTGCAGCAAATAGGCATGCAGCCCCGTGGCATAGGCATCTTTGCGAAAATCGTCCAGCCCCAAAAGCGCTGCAAAAGACACACCGCGCATGCCACCGCGCAGCGCTCTCTCCTGGGCGTTGAAACGATAGGGAAAGATGCGTTTGTGGCCGGCCAAGTGCAGTGTTTCATATTTATCGGCGTTATATGTTTCCTGAAAAACCGTCACATAGTCCACGCCGCATTGATGCAAGTGTGCATATTCGTCGGTGTTCATCGGGTATACTTCAATACCGACGGTTTTAAAATATTTGCTCGCCAACTTTGCGGCTTGACCGATATAGTTCACGTCGGATTGCTTTCGGCTTTCTCCGGTCAAAATGAGAATATCTTCCAGACCGTCCTTGGCAATGGCCGCCAATTCTTTTTCGATTTCTTCCATATTCAATTTTGCGCGTTTGATTTTGTTATGTGAATTGAATCCACAGTAAATGCAATAATTTTCACAATAATTAGAAATGTAGAGCGGGGTAAACAAATAAATGGAGTTGCCGAAATGTCTGCGTGTTTCCTCTTGGGCGCGCAGGGCCATTTCTTCGAGAAAATCTCCTGCCGCCGGTGATAATAGGGCGCCGAAATCAAACGGTTTGAGGACTTGTTTGGACAGCGCGGCCTTGACATCATTTTCTGTGTAAGAAGAAAAATCAATTCGATTCATGCCGTCAATAACTTCATGCATGATGGTGGAATCGTGAAGAATTTCCATGCCCTCCATATACTGCATGTGGTTGATGCGTGTTTCTTTTAAGGACATATTATTTCGCCTCCGGTTGTTGTTCTAAAAACCCTGTGCGGCGAAGAGGCGCTGGCGCCTTTGTGGATGATGCGTCCAAGGCCCGACAAGTAGGCCTTTCTGCCGGCGTCAATGGCAAGACAAAAGGCTTTGGCCATTTGCGCAATATCGCCCGCTGTGGCAATGGCCGTATTGGCCATGATGGCCGCTGCGCCCATTTCCATGGCTTCGCAAGCCTGTGAGGGTCTGCCGATACCTGCATCGACGATAATGGGCAGGTCAATTTCGTCGATTAAAATTTGAATGAACTCCTTTGTGCAAAGCCCTTTATTGGAGCCGATGGGCGAGCCCAGAGGCATGATGGCCGCAGCGCCTGCCAGGGCCATATCCCTTGCCGCATTTAAGTCGGGATACATATAGGGCAGGACAATAAAGCCTTCGTTTGCCAAGATTTCCGTGGCCTTGATGGTTTCATGGTTGTCGGGAAATAGATATTTGGAATCGCGGATGACTTCGATTTTAACAAAGTCGCCGCACCCCATTTCGCGCGCAAGGCGCGCAATGCGCACAGCTTCCTGTGCATTGCGTGCGCCGGAGGTGTTGGGCAGCAAGGTGATGCCCTCGGGGATATAGTCCAAAATACTGGCACCCTTTGCGTTGTTGGCACGGCGCAGGGCCAGTGTGATAATTTGAGCATCTGCGTGGGTGATGGCGGCCTTTATGAGCTCCATGTCAAATTTGCCGGAGCCTAAAATAAAGCGGGAAGTAAATTCCTTACCGCCCAAAATCAGTTTGTCTTCGTGTCGGTTCATAACAATACACTCCTTTTCATGTTTCTTTTTTGTCTAATATCAGTCGCAACGCCATATTGGCTTGGTGTGCGGCACAAATCATAACTCGTGGGGCCATGAGACTGCAGCCTTCTTTTGCTTCGGTAATTTTGTCACCGCACAGGTAGAAATGGTCGGTGATTTTGTTTGTTTGAATGGCATTGCTGCTTTCATAGCCGGCCATGCCCGAGGCGGCAATTATTTTTTTTTGCGGTTGTTTTTCCAACAGCGTGTTGACGAGCAGTGCTTTGCTTTGGGCATCGTCAAAAGCTTCGCAGATGATATCGTCCTCTAAAAACAGCGTGTCGATGTTGGTCGCATCTACCGTTGCTGTGTCTTCCCTCAGTGCAATATAGGGATTAACGGCACGGATATTTTGCGCCGTGGCAGCGGTTTTATACATACCCAATTGCGCAATGCTATAGTGTTGGCGGTTTAAGTTGCTGACATCCACTTTGTCAAAATCGATTAAATGCAAATGACCCACGCCTGCGCGCCCAAGCATGATGGCGATATTGGAACCCAATCCGCCCAAGCCTGCAATGCCCACCCGTGCGGCGGCAATTTTTTCATAAACCGCAGGCGTGTAGCGCGTACGCATCATGGCTTGCCAAGTTTCTTTGTCGACAAAGTCGGTTTTGGGAACGAAAAAAATTTCGTCGCCGGGTTTCAGCAATCGATGAGCTTTGGCGGCAGTGCCGTTGACAAGGGCGATGAAGTCAGAACCGTTGACACAAAAATCGCCCATAATATCCGCAAGGGTGGTGTTTGTCTCAGACAGTGGACGAACGTGGTTGTTTACTTTGATATACACGCTCAGCCCCCGCCCACAAAGTGCACGATTTCAATGCAGTCTCCGCGCTGTATAAGCCTTTGCGCATAATGAGATCTTGGGACAATTTCTCCGTTGCACTCCACTGCAATTTTGGAAAGCCTATAGCCCTCGTTTTGCAAATAGTCGGCAAAAGAGAGATTTTCTTCATAGACGCGTTTGTTTCCGTTGACAATAATCAAGCTGTTCACCTGCCTTTGATAACAAAAAACGCACGAAGGAAATTTATACCCGTGGTGGTATACCCCTTCGTGCGTTTGCACTCTGCATATAAACATATACTATTTTTAAATAGGTGTCAAGGGTAGAAGATTTTTTTGAGCGTGTAAAAAATGACAACGAGGGCGGTGTGAATAAAAGAGAGTTTTGAGGGTATCTATAAAATTAGGGTTCAAAAACAGATTACATCAAAATATCTCGCGCAATTATCCTTTATTGAAACAGAAAAAATGGGAGAGCGAAAAAACAAAAATGAACAGCTGTAAAGAATAAAAAAAGAACCCCCAAGGCAACATACTATGTTGCATGGGGGTTGTGACTGCTTGAGGAATTAGGATGAATCGTTTCGTTCATACGTGTGCGTTGCAAGGCGAATTCTTGCACAAAATATACAAGGGTTTATTTGCCTGTCAAGCTTTCAACGATCGTTTTTACATCTTCGTCTTCAAGGGAGATCGTGCCGTTTTTCATATTGGGCCAAACCACAACTTGGTACTCTTTATCACCGTCCACGGCAAAATAATAAAGCATCTCTGCACCGAAGGACGTGCCTTTGAAACCTTCAAATTTTTTGCCGCCAATTTCCCAGACGGCGAGATCTTCGGTATCTTCGTAAAAGTCTTTGGTAACAGGGTATAATGTTTTATCGGCCCCTGCATAGGAAATGGTGACCATGGGCGAGTCCATAATTTTAGATTTATCGGTGGTTTTGACAACAGATAAATTGGTTTTTACGACCTCGTTATTGCTGTTTTTAGACTCATAGACCATCCAGCCCTTGGGTACGGTAACGGAGATGACGCCGTTATCATAGACCTCGGATTTGCCGGAAGAACAGCCCACCACCGACAAGGCCATTAACAGCACCAACAATATCACTGTTATTTTTTTGTATTTGTTCATAGCTACCTCCTAATAGTGATATGATATTTGCTTATAGTATACCATAAAAACCTATGTTGAAGCTAAAACAATGGTATTTGCCTTGCAGGAACCTTCAATGGAGGGCATGACAGAGCTGAACGGAGCTGTGTGGCATGGAGAGACAATAAAAAACGGTTTTGTTGCTTGATGCATGAGGTGCGGAGGGTTTGCAGGGAAGGGACAAAAAGGATAAAAATTTTATACTTTTGCGGTTGGTTGACAGAAATTGCCGTTGGGCGTATGATAGTGTCAACAGAAAAGGAGGAAGGCGTCATGAAAGTATTAATACCCGTGGACGGTTCGACATATGCAAAGGAAGCGATTGTTACAGCGCTTGAGGAAGGATTTTTGGAGGAGAAAGAAGTGCACCTCATCACAGTGGTGGAAGGCACTGCCGCAGGGCGGGACAGTTACTTGAGTGATGACGTGGTGCAACAAATATTAGATGCACAAGCCAAGGCGGGCAGCGAGATTTTGGAGCAGGCAAAGGGACTGTTTGACCCGAATAGGCAAATAAGCGGGGTGTTTAGGGTAGGGGACGCGGCGGAAAACATATTGGACTATGCCAAAACGATAGAGGCAGACTTTATTATGATGGGCACCAGGGGCAGAGGCGCTTTGGGCAGTATGCTGTTGGGCTCGGTATCCATCAAAATTTTGCAGCACGCACAGTGTCCTGTGCTGATTATGAAAAAGAAAAATTATTAATGCATTGCCGCCGATTTTCGGCGGTTTTTTGTCGGCTTGAATGCGGAAAATAAATTGACTTTTATTGGAAATCACATTATCATTAGCAAAAGCACTGTTTTTATTAAAAACTGGAGGAGAAAGCATGAAAATATTAATGCCGATAGACGGTTCGAATTCATCAAAAAATGCGATGATCAGAAGTTTGGAGAGAGGATTGCTCACGGGTAACGACGTGCATGTCTTTGTTGCCATTCCCGATAAAATAACGGGACGCGGCTATCACATCAATCCCGATGTCATTGAGCACGTGGACGAAAGCTTTGAAAAGCATGCAAAACAAACACTGGAAGAAGCTAAAGGTATTTTTAAAAGATACAATGTTGAAGTAACCACAGACTGCGCAAAGGGTGATGCGGCAAAAGAAATTTTGGAATATGCGGATAAAATCAAAGCGGATTTGATTATCATGGGCAACAGAGGACTGGGTGCTTTCAGCAAAACGCTGCTGGGTTCGGTCTCATCCAAAGTGTTGTCTCAAGCCAAAAGCTCCGTATTGATCGTTAAAGAGGGAGAATAACAAACTCTGTAGCCTGCAATGCAGCCAATGGGCACACTTGTGTGGACAGGAGCTGATTTGACACGCCTTGTTATCTAAGATATACTTAAGATAAGTAAAAATAAAATATTGTTTTCGGACAATAGGAGGAGGGAAGTTATGATGAAAGTATTGCTGCCTGTTGACGGTTCAGAACCATCAAAAAATGCGATTCTAAAAGGGATCGAAGAAGGTCTGCTTGAGGGAAAAGAAATTCACATTATAACCGTGGTTCCCGGTATTGTGCCTGTGGAAGGCTATATTCTCAGCCCCCACGTGGACGATACCAATCAACAGTTGGCCGAAGAAACATTGACGGACGCAAAAGCATTGTTGGCAGATTATCCGAACGTTGTGGCGGTGACCCGCAAGGGAGATCCCGGCACGGAAATACTCCACTATGCATCAGAAATCGGAGCGGATCTGATTATTATGGGTCATAGAGGTTTGGGAACATTTTCAAAAATTTTCCTGGGATCCGTATCTTCGAGGGTGTTAAACCACTCTGAGTGCTCTGTCTACATCGTAAAAAGCTAAAGTAACAAATGGTTGAACCAAAGAAACACCGCGCCATGCGGTGTTTCTTTTTTTTGAAGAAATTTAATTTTTGGCAGTACAAAAATAAAAGAACTACCGTTGAAAAAGCTACCGTAAAAAAGGCGAATGCACCTTTCCGAATCAGAAAAGTGCATTCATATTGGTGCGAGAGACGGGATTTGAACCCACACAAGCTAAATTGCTCACAGGAACCTGAATCCTGCGCGTCTGCCAGTTCCGCCACTCTCGCGTAAAATTTATTATACTATATTTTTGGTATTTGTAAAGAAATTATCTTATTTTTTTATTTTGTCATATAAAAGGTCATTTAAAGCGGCAAACTGTGCCAGCGTCAATGCCTCGCCGCGAATGCGCGTATCGATATTTAACGCGTTTAAGGCACCTGCGATGGCTTCTTTATCCAGTTGCAACTGATTGGAGAGCGCATTGACAAGGGTTTTGCGCCGTGTGGAAAAAGCTGCGCGAATCAAGGCAAACATGCTTGCTTCATCTATGGTTTCTACAGGCGGCTTGGTGCGCAACTTGAGCAGCACCACGGTGGAATCCACCGTAGGTCGAGGAAAAAACACCTGAGAGGGAACTTGAAAAAGGGCGCTGCACTCCGCATAATATCCAACAGCAAGTGTTAGAGAGCCGTAGTCCTTGGTGGAAGGCAGAGCCAGCAAACGATGGGCGACCTCCTTTTGCATCATCAGTGTCAAGGTGTCAAAGGCACTGCTGTGGGTAAGCAGCCTCATGATGGCAGCGCTGGTGATGCTGTAGGGGAGGTTGGAGATGACTTTGATTTTTTGTTTCGTTTGAAAAATATCGGCAAGACGGTCAAAATCAAAGGTTAAAATATCGTCATTGATAATGGTCAGCTGAGAGATATCGCAAAAGTTATCTTGCAATATTTTAACCAAAATGCGGTCTTTTTCCACAACCGCTAACCTTTTGCAGGATTCGAGTAAAAAATAAGTGAGACTGCCCATACCCGGCCCGATTTCAAGCACGACATCTTCGGCGGTGATATTGGATGCGGCAATAATATTGCGAATGATATTGTCGTCGGTTAAAAAATTTTGCCCCAGCTCTTTTTTGAAATGAAAGTCATAGCGGGCGATATTTTCTCTGATATATCGATGAGAAGTAGGTTTGGTGGGCATAGTGACTCCTGCGAAAATTTATTTTTTGTTATCGGGTAAAGATTGCGGATACATTTTTGCGATGAGTTCATTGGTGCGCTGCTGATTGTGATACATGCCTTCACGGTATGCGTAGGTTGTGGTGGCATTATCGCCCAATTGCAGCAAAAAAATCTCTCTTGCGGTTTGCGGGCCGCAGGTGTGCAAAATGGCAATGAGCTCGTCGTCGCTTAAAATTTGTTTTTTCATGTGATAGCGGATCAGTTGATGCACTTTATCGGAAAATGCGCCAGCATATCCGTATTCATGCAGTGTTTTGGCGCACAAATCAGCCGAAAACAAGGCATGGCGCGGAAAACGGATTTTGCCGTCAAGGATTTGTTTGCATTGGGGCTTGCACACATCGTGAAACAGCGCCGCCATGCGCAGCGCCAGGTGTTCTTGAGGCATTTGGTCAACGACATCAACGGTGTGCCCGTAGACATCTTTGCTGTGGTATTCGTTTTGAGTGATGCCGACACAGGCCGCCAAATCGGGAAAAATCTCATCCAGCAGGTGCAACTGCGCCATGAGCATCAGGGCTGCGGAGGCATTGTTGCCGACCAACAGTTGGTTTATTTCCCAGGCAATGTCGGCTTTGGCGCAGCCGCTGAGGGAAGGGTTTTTTCGGATAGCCTCATAGAGAGATTCGTCCAGAGACAAGTTTTCAAATTGTGCAACAAGGCGCAGCGATGTGAGTTTGCTGAGCGGGTGAAGTTCAAGGCATGTTTGCGGGTCGATTTGGCAACGAATGGTGTTTTGTTCAAGGTCGGTCAGACACTGTTTGGAGGAGAGTATCTCTCCGCTTATATCGACAGCAAGTCCCAAAACGCCAAAAGGCTGATGTTGCAAGTAGCTTTCAATGTCGGAAACATACAAAAAATCAAGGGCGTCTGCCTGCATTGGGGAGCGTTTGTTGTCTGCAATAAAGCAATAGTCTTGCTGCGAGAGTGCTTTTTTCACCGAATCAATCGGGGATGCGGTGATTATTTGAAAAGGTGGCTTAACAGGCATGCCATAGGCTGCGCGCAGTAAGTTAGACCCTGTCAGATAGCAAGACAGACCGTGTTGTTTTAATTGATGAAAAATGTCCGAAAAAACAAGTGGTAGGCTAAGTTTCATATCAGCGCCCCGTGATATAGACTATGAAGCATTATAACGAAAAAAAATTGCGTATTCAATGCGATTTTGATTTTGCGGTGCGTGGGATTTAGCATAAAATGAAAAATTGCGTTGGAATATATCAAAATTGTGATATGATATTATGCGAACATTTTGCCAAAGAATACGATCGCAAATGGCTTTTTTATATAAGGAAATCAATATGAATGAGACAAAGCAGAGGCCTTCTTATATCAGAGGCGCTCTCATATTAACCGCCTGCAGCATCTTTGCCAGGTTTTTGGGAATCTTTTTCAAAATTCCCCTTGCTCGCATCATCGGCGATTATGGCATGGGGCTTTATGGCTATCCCTATCCGATTTATTCTTTCTTTGTGTCGCTGTCCGTTATCGGCTTGCCCTTGGCAATTTCAAAAATGACCAGTGAAAGCGTAAGTCTTGGGCGCAGTGACCACACGCATCAAATATTTCGCGTGTCCTTGGTGGTTCTTATTGGCGTGGGGTTACTTTGCAGTCTGTTGCTTATTGTTTTTGCAAAACCGTTGATTCATGCCTTGGGTTGGCCCGAAGAGACCTATTATTCGATTATCGGTTTGTCGTTGACGCCGTTGTTTGTCTCGTATATGGCTACCTATCGCGGCTATTTTCAGGGACTGCAAACCATGGTGCCCACGGCACTTTCGCAAATTGTGGAATCGGTTTTCCGCGTCGTGGTGGGATTGGTTTTGGCGGTCTATTTTTTAAAGACAAAAGGGGTGGCCTGGGCGGCGGGGGGCGCAGCCTTTGGCGCTGTGGCCGGGGCAGTGGGCGGTAGTCTGTTGGTCAGTGCAATATACGCTTATTATAAAAAGAAAAACATCGTTATTCCGGCTCGCTTGGGCAGCGGATACAGCGAGAGAGTGCAAGAGACGATTAAGACGCTGTTTGTCATTGCCATACCCGCATCCTTTGCTTCGATAGTGGTGTCGCTGATGAATATGATTAACTCGGTGACCGTGGCGCGCAGTCTGCAAAATGCGGGTATTGATATTGTGACGGCAACAGAAATATGGGGACAGCTTTCTCAAAAGGTGCAGACCGTTATCAATGTACCGATGCTTTTGGGTGTGGGGCTTGCCGCAGCGCTGGTTCCGGCTATCAGCGAATCGCTTGCCACGAAAAACGAAGGCGAGCTGGGAGAAAAAACCTCTTCAGCGCTGCGAACGGTATCGATTGTGACGTTTCCCGCAGCGGTGGGTCTCTTTGTGCTTGCCACGCCGATTATTCAACTGCTTTTCGGTGCCACTTCCGGCGGCGGCGAATTGATGATGTATTTGTCATTTACCTGTATTACCACCGTGCTGTTTATCGTGCTGCAGGCGGTGCTGCAAGGCCTTGGCAGAATGGTCTTGCCCATTCGCAACCTTGCGATTGGCGGCGTTATTAAATTGATACTCAACATCACGCTGATTTCCAAACCGTCCCTTCATATTTACGGCTTGATCATTGCCACCTATGTGGCGGAAATTGTCATTGTCGCTTTGAACTATGCCTCAGTAAAAAAATATATTCGTTTTAAAATGGACAAAAAAAATGCGATCATCAAACCCGCCCTGGCAAGCTTGATTATGGGTGTATTCGCTTATGTAACCTATGGATTTTTGCGTCCGTTGCTGGGCAGTAATTTTGCGGTGCTTGCAGCCATTGCCTTAGGCGTTGTGATATATCTTGCAGCTATTGTATTGACGGGAGCACTGAGCAAAGAAGAGATGCGCAGCTTGCTGCGCAGGAGGCGTAAATAAATGAAAAACATCATCATCGGCGGCATGGGAACGGCCTCCATTGACCATATGACACTAAAGACATATAAGGCGCTGTTGGCGGCGGAGAAGGTATTTTTGCGCACCGAAATACACAAGAGTGCTACAGAAATACGAAAACTGCGTCCCGATTTGGTCAGTTTTGATGCATTTTATCAAGAATATGCGTATTTTGAAGACGTGTACGAAAAAATTTCCGACGAAATAATTGCATGCGCAGAGAAACATGCTATAATGTATCTCGTATCGGGCAGCGCTGTTTTCGCAGAGAAAAGTGTGGAGCTCATTGTTCAAAAAGCACGGCAAAAGAATATTTCCGTTGAAATTTTGCCCTCGGTGAGCTTCGTGGATGCTATTTTTGCAACGATGCAAAAAAACGCGGCGGAAAATGTGAAACTTTTGGATGCACTGACTTTTGAGACAGATGATTTGGATGCCAAAAGCACCCTGCTTATTTCTCAGGTATACGACCGATTTATTGCCTCTGAAGTAAAGCTGAAATTGTTGGAATATTATACCGCAAAGCAGCCCGTGTGCATCATTAAAGAAGGCGGCGAGGCACAGGCACAGGTTGTTTGGACAAACGTGCAAGAGATGGATCGCATCTTTGAATATGACCATATGACCAGCCTTTTCATTTTGCCCACAGAGGATATAAATTTGCGTGACTGCCGCAGTTTGGCGCATATTATGAAGGCGCTGCGCGGAGAAGGTGGCTGCAATTGGGACCGAGCACAAGACCATCAAAGTTTAAAAAAATATTTGATCGAAGAATGCTATGAAGTAATTGACGCCATTGATGCGCAGGATTTTGAGGCATTGTGCGAAGAGTTGGGCGATGTGCTGCTGCAGATTTATTTTCATGCAAATATCGCCAGAGAAGAAGAGTTCTTTGACATTCGGGATGTGCATGAAGGCATCAACAAAAAAATGATGACGAGACATCCGCATATATTTGGAGACAAAAGAGATCTTGAGGCCGAAGAAGTCAAAGATGCTTGGGAAGAAATTAAGCGCAAGGAAAAAGGTCAGCAAAACGTGAGCCAAAGCCTGGAGGCGATACCCAAGGCCTTGCCGGCACTGCTCTATGCAAACCGCTTGCAAGACAAGGCAGGCAGAGCAGGATTTGACTTTGACTGTGTGGAACAAATATATGCTAAATTAAGAGAAGAGACCGAAGAATTTATTTCATCCGTTCAACAGCAAGAAGAAAAGGCAAGACGAACGGAAGAAATCGGAGACTTGCTGTTTTCGATTGTCAATATAGCGAGATTTTTGAAAATTGACAGCGAAGACGCATTAAAAAGAACGTCACAAAAGTTTCTTAACCGCTTTTCTGTTGTTGAACAGCTGGCACTATCCGACGGATATGATTTGAAAGCATTAAATATGGAAAAAGCGGATTTATATTGGGAAAAAGCTAAAAAAATACTAAAGGAGAAAACCAAAGATGAAAAAAAATGAGTTGATTGCTGCGATTGCAGAAAAATCCAACGTGAAAAAGGTTGACGCAGAAAGAATGCTGAATGCATTGATTGAAGTAGTAGGCGAAGAATTGAAAAAGGGTGAAAAACTGACGATTCCCGCATTGGGAACATTCCAGGTAAGAGAAAGAAAAGCGAAGGAAGGAAGAAATCCTCGAACCGGAGAAAAAATGATGATCCCCGCAGCAAACATTCCGGCATTCCGCGTTGCGAAAAATTTGAAAGACATAGTAAAATAACACATTACTTTACTGATACAAAGAGCCCCGTAATTTTTTACGGGGCTCTTATAATGAAACGAAATATATTCTTATTGTTGTTTCAAAGCAACCTCGGTGTTGTTTTCGTTGGAAGGCACTCTTTTTTTGCGCATGGCAGCATGGCGCATACGCAGGATATTAAAACAAATCAAGCAACCGATGAAAATCAGTTTAATCCAAAGGGCGACAGGCACCCAAATGGCTAAAATCAATAGAGCAATTCCCATCAAGCCGTGGCTCAGCCAGTTGCGCCAATCTTTTAAATAAGTCAAAATGCCTGTAAAGAACTTCTTCATCAATCAATTTCCTTTTTTGGGATATAAATTTTTTTGTGAGAGGATGAAACAAAATCCGATGCCGATATCGTTTTTAATCGGATAGTCACAGTGCTATCTTAGCGCAATTGCCGAAAGAATGCAATAACGGGCAAAGATGTTTGCATCTGCCGATGAAAAAGCAAGAGCGGCGCATATTGTGCCGCCCTTGGGTGTGTATGTTGATTTTTATTAATGAATCGTAAAAGATTACTGCCTACCGCATCATTCAAACTTTCCCGACCGGCTATATTTTATCTGCGTGTCCAAAGGGTGCGGTAATTTAGCGCAAATACAACGAATATGCAATACCCGTTTTATTCTGCGCAAAAGGCATGTTTTTACAAAAATTCATGGAGCATACATTGGTTTATTTACTTTCTATCAACGTAACCGCTGCGGAAAACGTGGTGTCGTCGTCACTGCGATAAATTTCAAGTTCAATGGTATCACCCGGTTTTTTCTTCATCAACAGAGAGGTTAAATCGGTCACTTGTGCGATTTTAATTTTATCGATATGCGTGATAATATCTCCCGGTTTGATGCCTGCGTTGTCCAGGCTTTTGTTGGAGATGGTTTGAATGTAGACGCCTGTGGGCAGCTTGTAGAATGAAGAAGTGGCCTGATCAATCATTTGATAGGTGATGCCAAGAGCGGCTCGGTTTTGTACATAGCCGTATTCTTGCAAGTCTTTGGCAATGGTCAGTGCCTCTTGGCTGGTGATGGCAAAGCCCAGTCCTTCAAAGCCCTGGGACACGATTTTTGAGGAGTTGATGCCAATGACTTGGCCGTAGGTGTTGACCAATGCACCGCCGGAGTTGCCGGGGCTGATGGCGGCATCGGTTTGAATGCAGGAGATGATATATCCGCCGGGTGTGGTAATGGAGCGATTGGTTGCGGAGATAATGCCCATGGTGGTGCTGCTGTTAAAAGCAACGCCGCCGGGGTTGCCGATCGCCAAGACAATGTCGCCTACGGTGGTTTCGGTGCCGCTGGCAAACTCAGCGGCGATAAAATTGTGCGCATCACCCACTTTAAGTAGCGCGATGTCGGTGGCGATGTCTGAGCCAATCAGTCGGGCAGAATAAGACTTGCCGTCATAGAGCACCACTTCAAAGTAGTTGCCGTTTGAGATGACGTGTGTGTTGGTGATGATGTAGCCGTCTGCGGTGAGCACGACGCCTGAGCCTTCTCCGATGATGGAGGTGTCATAATAAGTTAACACGCCCACAACGGAAGGAATGACTTTCTTGGCTGTGGCCTGCAACGACAACTGCTGGCCCAAAACCACCTGTGAGGTATTTTGGGCAGCGGCGGGTTCGTTTTGCAAAACCGTTACCTTATTTTGCTGTGTGTATTGTGCGGGCATGGAGATGATGCCTTTGCCGGTGAGAAAAAACAGACCAAATAAAGTTGAAGCACTGACAAAAACAGCAAAAATAAGCAGCAAGATAAAATTGCGGAAAGGTCGCTTTTTTTGAGGGGAGGTGCGGTTGTTATCGAGGGTATTCATGTTATGGACTCCTTTTTTCGACACATATGCTGACAAAAACAGGTTGAATATGAATCTATTATACATAAAAACAGCGTAAATGATTTACAAATAATATAAAATCTGTAAAAAATTTACGCTGCAATCAAATCATTTTCAAACAGCATTAAGGAAGTTGCGGAGCGTTTTTGCCTTCTACAAAGATGGATAGCGTACCGGGGCCGGCATGGGCGCCAATCATGGCACCGAGCCACATAAAGCGAATATTTTTGCAGCCGAATCGCGCTTCGAGAAGCGCTTTTAATTTTTTTGCACCCTCCAGGTTGTCTGCGTGCATAACGCTGATGAGCTTATGGGTGAGGTCGTTGCCTGCTTTTTCTTCGATCAAATCCAGCATGGCTTGAAACAATTTCTTTTCACCGCGAATCTTTTGCACGGGGATTAATTTGCCGTCGATGACGGTAAGAATAGGTCGAATGCCCAAGGTGTCTCCGATGAAAGCGGCGGCTTTGGATACGCGTCCCCCGCGATAGAGGGATTCTAATTTTTCTACGGAGAACACATGCACCATTTCGTGAGCATATGCCGTCATGAAGGGAACCATTTCTTTGGCACTCATGCCGCGCTCGGCTAATTCCGCGGCTTTTTCCACCACGTGACCAAGTCCTACCGAGGCACAGAGTGTGTCAATGATTTCGATTTTCACATCGGGATAGGTCTGCTTAACTTCTTGCAATGCGGTAACGGCGGCATTATAAGTGCCGGAAAGTTGGGAAGAAAAAGCGGGATAAAAACACTCTTCGTTGTTTTTCGCCATTTCGGTAAATATTTCCAAAAATTTGCTGACGGGCACTTGCGCTGTGGTGAATATTTTTCCTGCACGCATTTCATCAAAAACTTTTTTCGGCGAAATATCAATTCCGTCCAAATATTCATGGGAGTCGCTCAAAATGACAAGCGGCACAACCGTAATATTGTGTTGTTTGATAATTTCTTTTGTGAGATCTGCTGCGCTGTCTGCGAGAATTTTAACAGGCATGGACGAGGTCCTCCTTTATTTTTCTTATTGATAATTATATAATGCATAAATGAAAGAAAAGCAATCCCAATATCGGGTGATATTTGAAAAAAAAGACTGAGACAGCGATTGGGGCAGGTATAATGAAAGAATTACTGGAAAAATATAAAAGTGAATTGCAAAAAAACGGCAAGGTTATTTTTAAAATTAAGGTCATTGCCAAAGCCGAAAAAACGGCTTTTAAAGATTTGATGTCGGACAATACCATCAAATTGGCAGTGGCGCAAGTGGCGGAAAAGGGCAAAGCCAATACAGCTATTTGTGCTTTTTTGGCAAAGGAGTTTGATGTAAAAAAAACAGACGTCAGCATTTTATCGGGCAAAAGCGCTCCCGTTAAGCTGATTCAAATCACAAAGGAGAAGATATGAAAAAAGATACATTAATACACGGACAATTAAAAGATTTTCCCGTACGGTTTTTGTGTGCGGACAGCTCTGCCATGGTGGAGGAGTTTCGCCGCATTCACTTGGCGACACCCACTGCGGCAGCAGCCGGAGGCCGACTCATTACAGCGGCTGTTTTGATGGGTGCAATGATGAAGAATGAGACGGATCGCCTGACGCTGATTGCAAAAGGAGATGGACCCATTGGCCAGATGGTTGTGACCGCAGGCAACAGCGGACAGGCAAAATGCGATATATTGAATCCGGGTATTGAGGTGCTTATTAATGTTGCGGGCAAGCTGGATGTGGCAAAAGCTGTGGGAGAAGGCAGCCTTACGGTGATTAAGGATACGGGTTACAGCGAGCCCTATAACAGCACGGTCAAATTGGTCAGCTCGGAAATCGCAGAAGACATTGCTTATTATTACGCCTTAAGCGAGCAGGTGCCTACGGTTTGTGCCCTGGGGGTGTATGTGGACACACAAGGGGTGGTTGAGCATGCGGGGGGATATATTTTGCAGTTGATGCCCAATTGCCCGGAAGAGATGATTGACTATTTGGAGAAAAAAACACGACAAATGCCCAACGTGACGGAATTGTTAAAAAAGAAAATGCAACCCGAAGACATCATCCACACTATTTTTGCAGACGGGGCATATGATTACGACATCAACCGCAGACTGCAACCGCGCTATTACTGTGATTGCAGCAGGCAACGTGTGGAGAGTATGTTAATGGCACTGGATGAAAAGGAAATCGAAGAAATTGCAAAAGAAAAAAAGGATGTGGAAATTCAATGTCACTTTTGCAATAAAAAGTATACCTTTGACATTGAAAGCATTAAAAAAATGAAAGAAACGAAATAAAACGCCTCACAATATCAAAGATGCATGAAGTGTAAAAAATATGCAAGAAAGGATGCGAAATGATTCAAAAAACACGAAGCAAAATAGCACAAAAATACGGCGATAAAAAAAGTTATTTATTTTTGAAAGAATTTTTCAGGCGTTTTGGCGAAGACAATGTGGCGGCAACGGGTGCGCAGTTGGCCTATTATCTGATTATGAGTTTTTTTCCGTTCCTTATTTTTCTGCTTTCGCTTTTGACCTTTACAAGCCTCGGGCAAGAAGATGTGCTCACAACGCTGTTGTCTGTGCTGCCTGCACAGGCGAGTAATATGGTCTATCCTGTGATTATGGATATTGTTTCGCTGCGAAGCGGAACGGTGCTTTCGCTTTCTTTGGTGCTTGCTTTATGGGCAGGCTCAAGCGGAACGGCAAACTTAATTAAAGCGATTCATCGCGCCTTTGACATTGAAGAAGGGCGCAATTTGATCATCGGACGTATGATTTCGGTTTTTTACACGATTTTGCTGGCGGCGTTGATTATTATTACGCTTTTGGGGCAAGTGTTCGGAGATTTTCTTTTATCGAAAATTTTTGAATGGCTGGGCTATAATCAATGGGTTGAAAGCATATGGAACAGCGTAAAATTGATTTTGCCCCTGGGCTCCATGCTGATTGGCTTTGCGCTGTTTTATAAATTTGCTCCGAAGTTTCGAAAGGGAGAAAAAATCACCGTACGGCAAGCATTTTTAGGCAGTATCGTTGCCGCATTGGGTTGGGTGGGACTCTCAAAATTGTTTAAAATTTACGTTGCTAATTTCAGCAATTATGCCAACACCTACGGTTCCATCGGCGCAATTATTGTTTTGTTGCTGTGGCTGTTTATCAGTGCCGTGCTCATTATGGTGGGCGCGGAAGTCATCGCAACATACAGAAGTGTGTATAAAAAAGGAAGGTGCCGATACGCAGGTGCGTCAACACAAGCGCTGCATGGAGTCTCGACAAACAAATCGACAATGGCAGGCAGCAGCCTTGAACAAGGGCATTGGGCAGACAGAAAAACAATTCGCATCAAGCCCAGGTATATCATGCGCCGCGACGAAAAAAAGCAGCCATAAAAAGGATGGATTGGATAGAATGTATGTGGAAATGATATAGAGAAGGCGACCTTTTTCAAGGGCGTCTTTTTCATTTACAAGAAGTTTACTTGACCTGCAAAAAAAGCAAGGATAGACTGAAATCAAATACAAGAACACAAAAGTCGGCCGATCAATGTGAAAGGAAAAAATTGCGTAATGAATGAAAAAATTCTCGTTTTGTATGCATCCAAAACCGGTTACAGTAAAAAATATGCCCGGTGGATTGCCGATGAGCTGGATTGTCGCATTGCCCGAGCGGATATGTTTGATACGGATTATCTGATGTATTATGAAACGGTGATATTTGGCGGGGGTGTCTATGCTTTGCACATCAACGGACTAAAGGCGATCACAAAAAACAAAGGCTGGTTGCGGGGTAAACATGTGCACATCTTTGCCTGCGGTGCTACGCCGCCGCGACAGGAAGATATGGATAAAATCTTTCGTGCGAATTTTACACACGAAGAGCAAAAGCGAGTTCGATTTTATTATTTTCGCGGAGGGTTTTGCTATGAAAAATTGCCTGCAACAGACAAAGCGCTCATGTCGCTCTTAAAGATGCGTCTGAAATATAAAAAAAGTTTGTCGGAAGATGAAGCGGGGATGCTCAACGCCTTTGAAAAGCCTGCTGATTTTACAGATAAAAGAAACATCGCACCACTGATACAAGCCGTTGAGAAAGAAATAAAGAATACTCTTCACTCACCGATGGCAATCAAGTGATTTGCGGCATAAAAAAGAAGACTATAGTCTTCTTTTTTTAAATATTTACTTCAGCTTTTCCGTGAACAACTGACCCAGTGTTTTGATGCCATAGCGAATGTTTTCTTCTTTGGCATTGGCAAAGTTGAGCCGCATCGTGTTGCTGCCGACATTTTTTTCTCCGACAAACCAGCTTTCGCCCGCCAGATAAGAGATGTTTTTCTTTTCGGCCTCAGCGAGCAGCTGTCCACTGTCGAGTCCGCCGGGCAACTCCACCCAAATATAAAATCCGCCGTCAGGGTAAGTGCGTTTTGTGCCTTGCGGAAAATATTTATCGATGCATTCGAGCATGATGTCGCGGCGTTGGCGGTATAAATCGCAGATTTTTTGATGATGATCGCGGTAATAGCCTCTTTTGAAAAATTCGGCGCACAGCACTTGATCCAGAGAGGAAGTGTGTGAATTTGTGGCAATTTTGGCATCCATCAACAGCAAAATCAAATCTTTTCGCGCAACGGCATAGCCCAGTCGGCTGCCGGGGGAAAACATTTTCGAAAAGCTGTTGGCCATAACGGTGTGACCGGTTTTATCGAAGGATTTAATGGTAGGCAGCGTCTCGCCGCTGTATCGAATGTCACGGTAAGGGTCGTCTTCCAAAATAATCACATCATACTCACTGCCCAACTCGGCAAGGCGTTTGCGCCGCTCGGTCGTTAAGGTTTTGCCTGTGGGGTTGTGAAAGGTTGGTACGGTATAGATGATTTTTGGCTGATATTGTTTGATCTTTGCTTCCACGTCTTCCATGACAAGGCCAATATCGTCGCACTCGCAGGGAATGGACTTGGCCTCAAACATGTTAAAAATATCAATACAGTGAATAAAAGCGGGGCTTTCCACCAAAATGACATCGCCGGGATTGATATAGACCTGGCAAAGCAGGTTCATGGTCTCCAAGCCGCCTGTGACGATGAGCACGTTGTCAACATCGGCCTCGACACCGGAGGGAGCAAGCAACTCGCTGACCACGGCTTGACGAAGGTCTTTAAGACCCATGGTGTTGCTGTATTGCAAGGCTTCGCATCCGCGGGCATCGCTTTTTAAAACCTCGTTTGCGATGGAATGAAGAATATCTGCAGGCAACGCCTGCGGAGCGGGCGCGCCTCCGCCAAAAGAAATGATGTCGGGATTGGTCATTCCGCCGAACAGGCCGCGCATATACAGGGCACTGTCTTGCATGTTTTTCACACGATTTGCATAGGCAGGCATAGTCATAATCTCCTTTTGTTTAAAATCATTGAACGAGTAAATAAAGATACAAAATATCATATCATTTTTTGCGTGAACATGCGAGATAATTTTGTAATTACATAAAAACAATTGTTTTTTTATAGGCGACAACTGCTCGCGGCAATATCATAAAAATAAAAAAATATGTTATACTGAGTGTGATGTATAGCCTGGATTGCCCAAGGTCATGAAACAGACGGCACATGATAAAAGACAGATTATAACAACGGGGGCACTATGACAAAAACGGAGAAAAAGATGAAACGAGAAAAAATCATCGGCGAAATCATTGCGTTTTTTGACGACGCAAACAGCGAAAATACCGCTGCGGCTGCTTTGCAAGCCGTGATAAAATCTGTGCCCGATCTTGAAATAAAAGATGCGGCGCAATATATAGATTTTATGAAACAGCAAGGTTGGTTAATCGATATTGCTCAGTACCATGAAAAGGAGAGTCTTTGGGTGAGCAAGGCGGGCTACGCCTTTCAGCGCAGCAGTGGTGCAGTCAAAGGAAAAGGCGTGCACACGAGGCGAAAGGTTATTTGCGGTCTGCTTTGTTATATCGATGATACGAAGAACAAAATAGAGCTGCAGGATGTGAAAAAACTGTTTGCATCCATGGGAGCAGAGACTTTTATGCCGACGATAGAGGGCTATTTTTCATATTTGAAGAAAGAAAATCTGATTTGGGAAAATCGAAAAAAAGCGAACTACCCGCAAAACGCATGGGTAAGTGCGCAGGGATATGAATTTTTGCAAATGGCAAGAGAATGAACATCAATCGAAGCAAAAAAGACGATAGAAACAGAAAAAAATATATACAGATAGCCATAGCGACCCTGCTGATACTAATCGGTTATTTTGCTGTTTGGCAAAACAACCAGGTTGCCATAACGGAAATAGAATTTATCGATGCCAAAGTGCCACAGGCTTTTGACGGCCTGCGCATTGTGCAATTGTCAGATTTACACAATGATGCATTTGGCGAAGATCAAGAAATATTGTTATCGGCACTCAAAGACAGCCGCGCAGATATTATTGTGATTACCGGAGACATCATTGATAAAAATGATGGGGGCACAGAAAATGCAATGGCATTGATTTTGCAGGCGGCAACGATTGCGCCGATATATTATGTCACGGGCAATCACGAAGCGCAGGCGCAAGAGCAATATGGCAATCTTGAAAAAATGATGTGTGCCGCAGGGGTGGGCATGTTGGCAAGGGATACGGCGAGTATTACAAAAGACGGCGCAACGATGATGCTCTTTGGCTATGATGAAATAAGAACACGCAGTGAAAACAAAGAGAAGTATGAAGAAGCGTTGGGCAAAAACATTCATGCGGCAGACGAAAATGGCTTAACGATTTTGCTGGCACACAGACCGGAACGGTTTAAAATGTATGCCGATTGGGGAGCAGATATCATCTTTTGCGGCCATGCCCACGGCGGGCAGGTGAGGCTGCCCATAATCAACAAAGCTCTGATGGCGCCAAATCAGGGGATTTTTCCCAAATACACCTCAGGCATGTACTCACTGGCTACTTCGCGCATGGTGGTGAGCCGTGGACTGGGCAACAGTTTTATTCCCATTCGATTGTTTAACCCGCCGGAGATTGTTGTCGTTACGCTAAAAGCAATGAGCAGTGGCGGATAAGGCAAGGAGAAAAGACTTTGCTTACAGATGAAGATAGAGTGAGATAGCAAGAAATGTCAATAACAATAAAGGACGGAACAAAAATGAAAAACGGAATCATGATGCAATGTTTTGAGTGGTATGCTTACAGCGACGGCGGATTTTATCGCTGGCTGAAAGATCAATTGGACCACTTGTATTCGATAGGAATCAATGCCCTTTGGCTGCCTCCGGCCTGCAAAGCGACAGGTACCAACGATGTGGGTTATGGAATTTATGATTTGTATGATTTGGGGGAATTTGACCAAAAGGGCGCAGTGCGCACCAAATACGGCACAAAAGAAGAGTTGTTGGACTTGATTGCAACCGCACAGGAAAAGGGGTTTTGCGTCTATGCGGACGTGGTGCTCAATCACAAGGCGGGTGCAGATTATGCACAGACGTTTCAAGCGGTGGAAGTTTCGGCACAAAACAGATTGGAAACCATTTCGGAGCCCTATGATATTGACGGGTGGACAGGATTTGATTTTTCGGCAAGGGACGGAAAGTATTCGGATTTTATTTGGAATTACAACCATTTTACCGGTGTGGACTTTGACGGAAAAACAGGGAAAACAAGCATTTTCAAAATTCTCGGGGAGGGTAAAGATTGGGCGCAAGGCGTGTCAATGGAATATGGCAACTTTGATTATTTGATGTTTGCGGACATTGATCATCGCCATCCTGATGTTGTCGAAGAATTGTTTGCCTGGTCGGATTGGTTTTGTCAGGAGACCAAAGTAGACGGATACCGACTGGATGCACTAAAACACATTAACGATTTTTTTATGCGCGACTTTACGCGTCATAGCCGCAAAGACAAAGAAGATTTTTATGTTTTTGGTGAATATTGGGCAGCAGACGGGGACATGGTGCACAATTATGCGGAACAAACAGAATATGAAATAGATTTGCTGGATGTGGCACTGCATTTTAATTTTTACCGTGCCGCGCAAGAAAACGAACATTATGATTTGCGAACGCTGTTTGACAATTCGCTGGTACAAAAAAAGCCGTTGCTGGCCGTTACCTTTGTGGACAATCATGATTCACAGCCCGATCAGGCGCTTTCTTCCTGGGTGGAGGATTGGTTTAAACCCTTGGCCTACGGTGCCATTTTACTGCGCAAAGACGGCTATCCTTGTATTTTCTTTGGAGACTATTACGGAATCGGCGGAGATTATCTTGTGGAGGACAAGAAAGACATTATTGAAAAACTGCTGCTTTGTCGCAAGAGCTTTGCCTATGGTGAGCAAAATGATTATTTTGAGACGTCCAACTGCATCGGCTGGGTACGCTTGGGTGATGAAGAGCACCCTTATCCCAGCGCTACGCTGATGAGCAATCATGAAGAAGGTACCATTCGCATGTTTGTGGGCGAGCAATTTGCAAATGCCACCTTTGCCGACTATTTGGGAAACCACACAGAAAAAGTACTTATTGACGGCGAAGGATTTGGTGAATTTCTCGTGACGGGTCGCAGCATCTCGTGTTGGGTGCAGGATAATGTGGTGTTGGAAGAGGAAGAATAGAGTGCGAAAGTCTTGAGGAAATGATGTAAGCAAAAGGAAAAAACGAACGTGCAAAATCAAAAAGAAGACAAATCAGAACAAGAAAAACAGCAGCGTATTGCAAATTTTGCGGCACAAAGGCAACGCTTAATGGCTCAAGGCTATAAAGAGCATATTGAGACGATTTCGATTGCCAAAGCCGGCGCCATGGCGTTGGTGACGGCGGGACCGATTGGGCTGGTTTTGATTGTGCTGTATATTTTGTTTCATCAAGGGGGCTCCTTTGAGTTTTCGTTTATAAAGGTTTTATTATTTTTCATTGTGTTTCTTATCTGCATTCCGCTGCACGAATTTTTGCATGGTTTCACCTGGCATTTTTTTTGCAAAGAAAAATGGAAAAGTATTCATTTCGGCATAATAAAAGAGTATTTGACGCCTTACTGTCACTGCCAAGAACCTCTGCGATTCGGTGCGTATTTGCTGGGTGCGCTGATGCCGCTTTTCGTATTGGGAATCGGCTTGAGCGTGGCGGGAATTGTACTATCTCATATCGGGTGGTTTCTATTGGGAATTTTTAACGTACTGGCAGCGGGCGGAGACAGCACTGTGGTATGGATGATGCGAAAATACAAAAATTGTTTGTTTTTGGATCACCCCGCCGAGTGCGGATTTGCCGCCTTTTGCAATAAAAAAATATGAATAGTGGGTGTAAAATAAAAAGGGCTATGGTAAAATAAAAAATCGTAATCATAACGACATAACCATTTTGGAGGAGATATGTTTGGGAAACTGGATTTTATATTAGAGAGATATGAAGAGTTAAATGAACAGCTGAGCGATGCGGCGGTCATTGCGGAACAAAATAAATTTCGCGAGTTGGCAAAGGAGCACGCCAGACTGGATCCGATTGTTGCCAAATATTCGGAATATAAAAAGACAAAAGAAGATTTGGACAGCAACAAAGAGCTTTTGAACGAAAAAGTGGACAAAGATTTCAAAAAAATGATTGAAGACGACATCGAAGAGTTGAGCACTGTGGCTCAAGAACTTGAAGAAGAACTCAAGATTTTATTGTTGCCAAGGGACGAAAACGACGAGAAGAACGTTATTATAGAAATTCGTGCGGGAACGGGCGGTGATGAGGCGGCGCTGTTTGCAGGTGATTTGCTGCGCATGTATTTTCGCTATGCGGAACGGGTGAATTATAAAACCGAGCTGCTCAGCACCAATGAAATCGGTGTAGGGGGCTATAAGGAAGTGATTTTTGCCGTGCAGGGCAAAGGTGCTTACAGCAAACTCAAGTACGAAAGCGGTGTGCATCGCGTTCAGCGCATTCCGCTGACCGAATCCAGCGGGCGCATCCATACGTCGGCCTCCACCGTGGCGGTATTGCCCGAGGCGGAAGATGTGGAAATAGAGATTAATCCCAACGATTTGCGCGTAGACGTGTTTCGCTCCGGCGGACACGGCGGACAAAGCGTGAACACCACAGACTCCGCAGTGCGCATTACGCATTTGCCCACGGGCATTGTAGTGACCTGCCAAGACGAAAAATCGCAGTTGAAAAATAAAGAAAAGGCGATGAAAGTGCTCAAGGCCAGACTCTATGATGCAGAGTTGAAAAAAGCGCAGGACGAAATGGCGCAAAACAGAAAAAGCCAGGTGGGCAGCGGGGATAGAAGCGAGCGCATTCGCACCTATAACTTTCCGCAGGGCAGAGTAACCGACCACCGTATCGGGTTGACGCTGTATAAACTGGAGGCATTTTTAAACGGTGAAATGGACGAGATGATTGACGCGCTGCAGCTGGCAAATCAAGCGGAATTGCTCAAGAGCAGCGAAGAGTAATATCGGTTCAACCGATATTTGTCGAGGAATTATGAAATTTTACGATAAAGACAAGGTCGAAAATTGGGATCATGCGATAGAAGAGGCCGCGCAAGTCATCCGCGAGGGGGGGCTTGTGGCTTTTCCGACGGAAACGGTCTATGGATTGGGTGCGGACGCGCAAAACGCGCAAGCGGTTCAAAAGATCTATGCCGCAAAAGGACGCCCTGCCGACAACCCGCTCATTGTGCATATTGCCGACAAAGAAGATTTGACGCACATTGCCAAAGACATTGCCGATTGGGTCTTTTTTCTAACGGAAAAATATTGGCCGGGACCGCTGAGCGTGGTACTCAACAGGCAAGATAATTTTGGTTCCGCCGTATCGGCGGGGCTGTCTACCGTGGCGGTGCGTATGCCCGATAATCAAACGGCGCTGGCATTGATTAAAAAAAGCGGGAAATATATCGCCGCGCCCAGTGCCAACCTTTCCGGTCGTCCCAGCCCCACAAAGGCAAAGCACGTGGTGGCGGATATGGGGCAGAGAATTGATGTCATATTAGCGCAAGACAATGTGCGCGTGGGCATCGAGTCCACCGTTATAGATGCAAGAGGAAGTTATCCGATTATTCTTCGCACAGGCGGCATTACGCAGGAGATGCTTATTAACGATGTGGGCAAAGCCACGCTGGCTGCACAAACCGTTGAGGTGCCCTTGGCACCCGGCATGAAATATGGGCATTATCAGCCCCGCGCAAAAGTGATGATTGTTGCGGGTGCCTTCGATAAAAAAATTGAAAAAATAAAACGCTTTTTAAAAAAAGAGCCCATGACGGGGCAGCCTACAATGGCTACTGGGCAAATTCCTTCATTCCGGAAGCCAATGTCATGTGAGAAAGGCTGCAAAGTCATTCTCTGTGAAGAAGTTGAGAAAAAAGAAATTGGCACTGCATTGGCAAACCGCATGGAAAAAGCCGCTGTAAAATGCTATCTTTGATAAAGCGGTAAAGCATAATGATTATAATAATGTTAAATAGGCAATGATTAATATAATAAAGGAAACCACACTTGTTGAATGGTAAAAATTAATCGTGAAAAAAATACTCTTTGTTTGCACAGGCAATACATGCCGCAGCCCAATGGCAGAATACATTTTTAATGACAAAATCGAAAAAACCGATTTACGCAGGCGATTTGCGGCTCATTCTGCAGGGATTTACGCCATGCCGGCGCCGGCCAGCACACAGGCGCAAAGCGTGATGAAAAAAAGAAATTTAAATATGCAAAACCATGTGGCAAAACGCGTTGAGGAAAAAAATATGCACGAAGCGGAGCTGGTTTTGTGCATGGGGCGAACCCATGCGGAGAACTTAAAAGAACACTACTGTGCCTATGCGGACAAAATCCATCGTTTGAGCAGCTACGTCGGAGAAGAGAGGGATGTTGAAGATCCCTATGGCGCAAACGAAGAACGATATGAGCAAACAGCACGGCAGTTGGAGACATATATCGACAGTGTTATCGAAAAATTGAAAGGGAATGAAAAAAATGAAAATAGCAATCGGCAGTGACCATGCTGCCTATGAATTGAAAGAAAGCATTAAAAAGATGTTGAAAGAAGAAGGGCACGAAGTGTTGGATGTAGGTGCTTACTCTGCGCAAAGCGTGGATTATCCAAATTACGCGTTGGCATTGGCTGAGGCGGTGGCGGCAAAAACGGTCAATTACGGCATTGCTCTTTGCGGCAGCGGAATTGGCATGTCGATTGCGGCAAACAAAGTACGCGGAATTCGTGCAGCCCTTGCCTGCGACAAAGAACGTGCGGTTCTTGCCAGGCAGCACAACGATGCAAATGTGCTGGCCATCGGCGCGCGCTTTACCGCAGAGCGGGCGGCACTGGAAATGGTCAAAGTTTTTTTGGAAACAGAATTTGAAGGGCAACGGCACGAAAACAGAATTCGCATTATTACCGAGTACGAAGACAAAAATAAATAGAAAGTCCAACGATGAAAGAGGGTGTATGTGATGACAAACGAAAATAAAATCGAACAAAGACCTTCCTGGGATGATTATTTTATGAGCATATTGCAGACGGTGAAAGAGCGTTCCACCTGCTATCGCAGAAAAGTAGGTGCCATCATCGTCAAAGATAAGAGAATCATTGCCACAGGCTACAACGGTGCGCCCTCGGGGCTCAAACATTGCTATGAAGTGGGATGCTTGCGGGAGAAGCTCAACATTCCCAGCGGGCAGCATCACGAACTTTGCAGAGGCATTCATGCGGAACAAAATGCGATTATTCAAGCGGCGACCTATGGGGTGAGTATTGACGGGGCAACCATCTACATTACACACAATCCCTGTGTGCAATGTGCAAAGATGATTATCAATGCCGGAATCAAGCGAATTGTGTATTCGGGAGACTATCCTGACGACTTGGCAAAACAGTTGCTGGACGAGGCGCAGATTGCGACGGAGAGATATGTAAAATCCTGATTTCATGTGGGAAAAACTGGGTTTTGAGCACGTTTTTAGGCAAATATAAAAAAATTGTGCAAGAATTATGTTATTCTTTTGACAATCAAAAAGCAATATGTTAAAATTCATCGTACAGTATTTTATTTTCTGAAGAATATTTTCAGAAATTAAGATATTTTGTTTCTAAAAAACACTTTAAAAGGCGGTATTACTCATGAACTTTGACGCAATTAAAACCATTTCCGCGGCCGAAAGCCAAGCGGAAAAGATTCGCGCAGAGGCCGCTTCCGAGGCAAAACGCATCCTTGCCCAGGCGGAAGCAGATGGTGAGGCGTTGGTGGCAAAAGCAAAGGAAGAAGCGAATGTACGCATTTCGAATCTTTATGCCGACGCAGATCGTGCAGGCACTGCCGAAGCTCAAAAAATTGAGCAAACAGCCAAGAGCAATGCTGACGCCCTGGGTCAAACCGGGCAGGCAGCAATGGACAAGGCTGTATCCGTCATTACCGAAAGGATTTTATCATGGCAATAGTCAAGATGAAACGCCTTCGGGTCATTATGCCTTCGAGGGTTCAAAAGAAGGTATTAAGGGATTTAACCCGGCTGGGCTGTGTCGAAATCGAAAATCCTGTTTATGCGGAGATGGACGAAGACATGGTTCAAGTGATTCAACCACCCTCAGCTGTTACCGATGCGGCGCGTGCGCGCACCGAGATGATAGCAGCATTGGAAGCGTTGGATCGTTATGCGCCGGACAAAAAGTCCTTTTTGACGCCGCGCAGAGAAGTAAAAGAAAGCGTGCTTTTTGATGAAGAATCAATAGAGCAGGCCAAAGACATATCTGCGCGCATTGGCGGAATTGTAAGGCAAATCAATGAAACCAAATCTTTGGTGGGGCGTATTGCTGCGCAAAAGGCTTCACTGGAACCTTGGACTGCTTCGGATATTCCATTGGAATATACGGGAGGAAAAGAGCATTCGGCGATTTTCGGGGTTATTCCCATTACAGAAAATCCCGTGGATTTGTCTGCCGCGCTGGCAGAAAAGTCTATTCCCGCAATTGCGGATGTGGTTCACTCCGATAAAGAGCAGTCCTACATTATTTTGGTTTCTTACAAGGATGCGCAAGAGGAAGCTTTGTCTGTGTTAAAGGCAGAGGGGTTCTCGCAGACAGTCTTTAAAGATGTACACGGCACCGCTGCGGAAAACATCAACCAGCTTGAAAATGAAGCAGTAACAGCGGAAGAAAAATTGCAGCAACTGGAAGCGGAAATTGTGGCACTTGCGCCGCAAAGAGATCTTTTGGAGCAGTCAGCAGACGCACTGAATGTGGAATCGCTTCGTGAGGCGGCTATGTCGTCGATGCTGCACACAGAAAAAACCACTTACTTTGAAGGGTGGACTCCGCAAGCAGCCGAAGATGCGGTGGCACAAGTATTGGAAAAGAACGGCTGCGCTTATGAATTTACGGATCCCACAGAGATGGAAGAACCGCCGGTCATTTTGAAAAACGCAAGATTGATCCAGCCCTTCAGCACCATCACAGAGATGTACGGACTGCCTAAATACAGAAGCATTGTGGATCCCAATCCCATTGTTGCGGTTTCGTACTTTATTTTCTTCGGGATAATGCTTTCGGACGCACTGTGCGGACTGGTATTGTCTGTCATTACGTTTATTATTCTGAAGAAGAAAAAGCCTGCAGGCATGATGAAACAGTTTTTGACATTATTTTTCTACTGCGGACTCTCTTCACTGATATGGGGCGCGCTTTTCGGCAGCTGGTTTGGCAATGCGCCAAGCGTAGTGGCAACGATGCTCAACAAAAATCTTGTCGTTCCGCCGATTTGGTTTGACCCCCTTGCAGAACCGATGAAGATATTGGTGCTATCGGTTGTGTTGGGTGTTATTCATTTGATGTTGGGTATGGGATGTTCGGCGTACAGACAAATCAGAGAAGGCAATATCAAAGACGCAATTTTTGATACGGGCTTTTGGTATATGATTTTAATCGGTGGGCTCGGACTCTTTACCGGAAAGAAAATCTTTATGTATATTGCTATCTTAGGCGCCATAGGGGTATTGTTGACGGCGGGACGAGAAAAGAAAAATATCTTTTCGAAACTCACCAGCGGACTGGGCGCTTTGTATGGCGTAACAGGCTATGTATCCGATATCCTTTCTTACACGCGTTTGATGGCTCTCGGTCTTTGTACGGGCGTTATCGCCATGGTTATGAACACACTGGGAACCTTGGCAGGAAACGGCATCGTGGGTTGGATATTGTTCCTTATCGTTTTTGCTGTGGGACATACCTTTAACGTGGCAGTCAGCACGTTGGGTGCTTTTGTACACAGCATGCGTCTCGAGTTTGTTGAATTTTTCGGAAAATTCTACATTTCGGGCGGCAAACCGTTTAAACCGTTATTTAATCACACTAAATATACACAAGTTATTAAGGAGGAAATTTAATCATGGATTGGCTTAATTCAATTTTTAGTGGACCGTTTTTGGCACTTTTCGGAGCAGCTCTGGCGGCTGGTTTTGCAGGCGCAGGGAGTGCAAAAGGTGTCGGTATTGCAGGGGAAGCTGCAGCCGGCGTAGTAACAGAAGATCCGGGTAAATTCGGACAAACCCTCTTGCTGCAGGCATTGCCGGGCACGCAAGGTATCTATGGTCTGTTGGTTGCGTTCTTGATCATGAACAGCATTGGTCTCTTTGGTGGCGGCGAAATGACCGTTACGATTTCTCAAGGATTCCAATACTTTGCAGCAGGTCTTCCTATCGCCGTTGGCGGATATTTTTCGGGTATCGCACAGGGTCGTGCTTCTGCGGCTTCTATGGGAATCTTGGCAAAAAGACCGGAAGAGTTTGCAAAAGGTATGCTCTATCCCGCAATGGTTGAAACCTACGCTGTTCTTGCGCTGTTAGTATCTGTTCTTATGCTTATTAACGTTCGTTAATTGCGAATGAGAAACAGGTGCAAATTATGAATGGTATTGAAAAAATAACAGGAAAAATTTTAGAAGAAGCAAATGCGGATGCGCAAAAAATAATAGAACAGGCAAAAGCAGAAGCAGGAAAAATTTTAGAAACCTATAAGAACAAAGCAACAGTTGCCGCCGCTGAACTCGAAGAACTGGGCGGCAGACAGGCGATTGCACAAGAAAGAAAGTACGAATCCAACGCCGGACTAGAAGCGCGCAAAACGCTTTTACAGAAAAAACAAGAGTTGATTGCACAGGCATTTGACACTGCGTTAAACAACCTTCGTTCGCTTCCGGCAGAGCAATACGTTGCTCTTCTTGCCCGACTTGCGGCAAACGCATCGGAAAACGGAGCGGAACAAGTGATTTTTTCTCCGGAAGATAAAGAAAAACACGGTCAGCAAATTATTGCTGCCGCAAACGAAATGCTGAAAGAAAAAGGCAAAAATGGTCAATTGACCATATCAGAAAAAACGCGACCTATGGCAGGTGGCATTGTACTTGTTCGCGGCGATGTCGAAGTGAATGCGGCGCTGGACGAATTGGTTCGCATGCAGCGTGACGCGCTTTCCACAAAAGTTGCGGAAGTGTTGTTTCAATAACAGCACGATCATGAATTATGTTGTTTGTCCTGCCTGATAAAACAATAAAAGCTTAGGACAAAGAACAGAAAGGAGTACTGACTCTTGGAAAGATTTCAGGAAATTCAAGATATAGATTATCTGTACGCCAGCACCAGAATTCGCTCTTTGGAGCGTTCGTTGATGACAACAGAGAGACTCAGACGCATGGCGGAAGCCAAAACGGACGATGAATTGCTCAAAGTGCTGGAAGAGTGCGGCTAT
Source organism: uncultured Eubacteriaceae bacterium (assembly GCA_937880125.1). Classification (GTDB taxonomy): domain Bacteria; phylum Bacillota; class Clostridia; order Eubacteriales; family UBA1433; genus UBA1433. Next base: position 10,566 of record CALFLU010000093.1, on the reverse strand, counting down.
GGCGAAATTGGTAGTCTGTCACAAGTACCTGCTGCCGTCGCACAAAAGCGTGCCGAAATATTGGACGACATGTTAAAAATGGCGCCCGATAAAACGGTCGTGCAGATATTTCTTTTAAAGTATGATTATCACAATCTGAAGGCTATTTTAAAGGGAGAAGCCGCAAAGACGGAATATGAATCGACGTTGATGGAAGGCGGTCGCATTCCCTTGAAAAAAATGATTGCCTCCGTGAGCAGTGCGGTAATCGGTCTTGACGGCGAATTGACTGTTACGATGAAGCATGCTGCAAACGAAGCGAGAGAAGTGCTTGCCCGAACGGGAGATCCGCGACTTTCGGATACGGTTTTGGACAGAGCGGCCTTTGCGGAGATGATGGAGCTTGCTCAAGAATCACAGCGTGGACATAAGGCAAAAAACGACTTCTTGATCGAGTATGTTAAATTACAAATTGACAGCATCAACATGCGAACGGCAGTCAGACTAAAAAGGATGAATCAGGACAGTGCACTGATCAGCAAATATTTTATCGAAGGCGGTAATATTCCGCTGTCCAGCTTGCGCGTTGAAATTACACCGGAAAGTTTGATCAGCATTTTCGAGACCTCTCCGCTCAAAGAAGCGGCGCACAGTGCGGCAGATGCATTGCGCGAAGGAAGAGGGTTGGCTCTGGTGGACACACAGGTTGAAAATGCGCTTTTGAACTATTTGAAAAATGCAAAATATATGCCTTTCGGCGAAATGCATATCATTGCTTATATTGCGGCGAGGGAGACAGAGTTTACGGCAATCAACATGGTGCTCGCAGCGAGAAAAGCAGGGCTTTCTCCGGAAGAAATTATGGAAAGGCTGAGGGAAACTTATGTATAAGATAGCAGTAATAGGTGACAGGGAAAGTGTCCTGAGTTTTAAGGCCCTTGGCATTGAAACCGTTGCGGTAAACGACGCTGCGGAAGCGAAAGAACAACTTCATCGCATGGCTGAAGAAGATTATGCAGTGATATACCTTACCGAGCAAATGGCTGCAGATCTCAAACATGAGCTGGCCATATATGCCGAACGTGTAACACCGGCCATTATCTTAATGCCGGGTCAAGGTGAAAGTTTGGGTATTGGGCTTAGAGCAGTCAAAGAAGCAGTTGAACGCGCCGTTGGCGCAGATATACTCGGTGAGTAAAAATCTAACGAAAGGTGAAATAATATGGAAAACGGAAAAATTGTCAAAGTAGCCGGCCCGCTGGTTGTCGCAGAAGGAATGACAAGTGCAAATATGTTTGACGTTGTGCATGTGGGCAAACAGCGTTTGATCGGTGAAATCATAGAAATGCGCGGCGGAAACGCTTCTATCCAGGTTTACGAAGAAACCGCCGGCATCAGAGTTGGCGATGAAGTCGTAACACTGGGTTCCCCGCTTTCAGTGGAACTTGGACCCGGGCTTATCAGTACCATTTATGACGGAATTCAACGTCCGCTTGAAGAAATCAGAGCAAAAGTCGGTTCGAATATTGCAAGAGGCATCAGCGTGCCCTCAATTTCCAGAGATGCAAAATGGAAGTTTGAACCGAAAGTAAGTGTAGGTGACAAAGTCATCGCAGGAGACATCATCGGCGTTGTTCAAGAAACCAATGTAGTTGAGCATAAAATCATGGTACCTTACGGTGTGGAAGGTCAAATCGCAGAAATCAAAGGCGGAGAATTTAACGTTGAAGAGGTTGTTTGCGTCGTGGATACCGAAAAAGGTAAAAAAGAATTGACCATGATGCAAAAATGGCCGGTGCGTGTTGAACGCCCCTATAAAGAAAAATTGCCGCCCGATATACCCATGATTACGGGTCAGCGTATTATTGATACGTTCTTCCCCATGGCCAAAGGCGGAACGGCAGCAGTGCCCGGACCCTTTGGAAGCGGCAAAACCGTTGTACAGCATCAGCTGGCAAAATGGAGCGACGTGGACATTGTTATTTATGTTGGCTGCGGCGAGCGCGGAAACGAAATGACAGACGTTTTGATGGAGTTCCCCGAACTCAAAGACCCCAGAACCGGCGAAAGCTTGATGCAACGTACGGTTTTGATTGCCAATACCTCTGACATGCCCGTTGCGGCACGTGAGGCATCGGTTTATACAGGTATCACCATTGCAGAGTACTTCAGAGACATGGGTTATGCCGTGGCACTGATTGCAGACTCCACATCCCGTTGGGCGGAAGCACTTCGTGAAATGTCCGGACGTCTCGAGGAAATGCCCGGTGAAGAAGGTTATCCTGCATACCTGACATCTCGTTTGGCACAGTTTTATGAGCGTGCCGGTCGTGTGGTTTGTTTGGGTTCTGACAATCGCAGCGCAGCACTGTCGGCAATTGGTGCGGTGTCTCCTCCCGGAGGTGACATTTCCGAGCCGGTATCCCAGGCAACACTGCGTATTGTTAAAGTATTCTGGGGCTTGGACAGTGCGCTGGCCTATGCCCGTCACTTCCCGGCAATCAACTGGCTCAACAGCTATTCGCTGTATGAAGACAGATTGGGTTCTTGGTATAACGAGAACATGGGCCGAGAATTTATGTCAAACCGTGAAACGGCAATGCAGATTCTGCAAACCGAGAGCGAATTGAATGAAATTGTTCGCTTGGTAGGTATTGACGCCTTGTCACCGGCAGACAGACTGACCATGGAAGTGGCGCGTATGCTCCGTGAAGACTTCCTGCAACAAAATGCTTTTTCTGACACAGACTCTTACACATCATTGGAAAAACAGATGGGCTTGATGGAAGTCATTTTGCATTATTCCAAAGTCGCACGCAGTGCCATTGTAGGCGGTGCGGACATGGAAAAAATCTTCACCATTCCCGCCAGAGACTTGATTGGTCGTGCAAAAGACGTAAGTCAGGAAGCACACAAAGAGGAATATGCAAAAATTTTGAAGAACATAGATGAAGAAATTGCGAAAATCGCTGAAGAGGGAGGTGAAAGATAATGATTAAAGAGTATAGGACAATACGTGAAGTAGCTGGTCCTCTGATGCTGGTTTCGGATGTATCGGATGTAGGCTACGACGAATTGGGCGAAATTGAACTGCAAAACGGTGAACTTCGCCGATGCCGTGTTTTGGAATTGAACGGAACCAACGTGCTTGTTCAATTGTTTGAAGCCTCTGCCGGTATCAACCTTGCAGACTCCAAGGTACGCTTCTTGGGTCATGGTATTGAACTCGGTGTATCGGAAGATATGCTCGGTCGTGTCTTTGACGGCCTTGGCAGACCCATCGACGGCGGTCCCGAAATTTTGCCGGATAAAAGATTGGACATCAACGGTGTTCCGATGAATCCCGCAGCGCGTGACTATCCTTCCGAGTTTATTCAAACAGGTGTATCAGCCATTGACGGACTGAACACGCTGGTTCGAGGACAAAAACTTCCTATCTTCTCCGGCTCAGGTCTTCCCCACGCGCAGCTGGCGGCACAAATCGCTCGTCAGGCGAAAGTATTGGGTACTGATTCCAAATTTGCCGTTGTATTTGCGGCGGTTGGTATCACGTTTGAGGAAGCAGACTTCTTTGTTTCCGACTTCAGACGCACCGGTGCCATTGACAGAACCGTTTTGTTTATGAACTTGGCAAATGACCCCGCTATCGAGCGTATTTCAACACCTCGTATGGCGCTGACAGCCGCAGAATATTTGGCATTTGATATGGGCATGCAGGTTTTGGTTATCATCACCGACATCACCAACTATGCTGAAGCCCTTCGTGAAGTATCCGCTGCACGAAAAGAAGTTCCCGGACGTCGCGGATATCCCGGATACCTCTATACTGACCTTGCAACGATGTATGAACGTGCAGGAAGAAAGCTTGACAGCGAAGGTTCCATTACGATGATACCGATTCTGTCCATGCCTGAGGATGATAAAACCCATCCGATTCCCGATTTGACGGGCTACATCACAGAAGGACAGATCATTTTGTCCCGTGAATTATATCGTAAAGGTCTTCGTCCGCCCATCGACGTGTTGCCGTCGCTGTCCCGTTTGAAAGACAAAGGGATTGGTAAAGGCAAAACACGTGATGACCATGCAGGCACGATGAACCAATTGTTTGCGGCCTATGCCCGTGGTAAAGATGCCAAAGAGCTCATGACCATTTTGGGTGAAGCCGCATTGACCGATATTGATAAATTGTATGCAAAATTTGCAGACGAGTTTGAAAAACGTTACGTATCTCAAGGATATGAAACAGATCGCACGATTGAAGAAACATTGAACTTGGGATGGGAACTTCTTGCGATTCTGCCTAAAAACGAGCTGAAGCGTATTAAAGAAGAACACATTGACTTGTATTATCAAGAAGCCGATTTGGCAGACAATGCAGCTTTTGTAGAACAGTAAACGAAGGGAGGAAATTGATATGGCAAGATTGGCAGTCAATCCTACCCGAATGGAGCTGACTCGCTTAAAGATTCGACTGAGAACCGCTATGCGCGGTCACAAATTGCTCAAAGACAAACGTGACGAGTTGATGAAACAATTTTTGGAAATTGTTCGCCACAACCGTGCGTTGCGTCTGAAGGTCGAAGATGCACTAATCAAAGCGAACCAAAGTTTTACCGTGGCTTCTGCGGCAATGTCTCCGGAGTTTTTGGAAGAAGCGCTGCTGTATCCCAAACAAAGCGTATCTTTGGATTTTGAATACAAAAACATTATGTCGGTATCTGTGCCGATGTATGAATTCAAAACTTCCAACGAAGACCCTTCCGAAATTTTCCCCTATGGTTTTGCAACCACTTCAGGAGAATTAGACGATGCCGTGTTGTCGCTTTCGCAAATACTTCCGGATTTGCTGCAACTGGCGCAGGTGGAAAAATCTGTGCAGCTGCTTTCAAGAGAAATTGAAAAGACAAGACGAAGAGTAAATGCGTTGGAATATGTTATGATTCCACAGCTGGAAGAAACCATTCGCTATATTGTCATGAAACTGGACGAAAATGAGCGCGGCAATTTGAGCCGACTGATGAAAGTAAAAGACATGATGGTGCAAGAAGCACGCAAGAGTAATGCGTATTAAAAACAGCTGAAATAAAAATCCCCTTGAACAATGATGTCCAAGGGGATTTTTTATTTACATATAATAATGTTGTGCGCAGTTGAAAAAACAGTGTAAACCTGTGTAAGCAAATGAAACAGGGCAGTACTTCAAAACAATGCTGCGGTGATGCTGGAATTTTGCGTCGCACACGGTTTTTATAACATGGGTAAAAGAAAAAGATATTTTTGTTTAATGATATGTGAAAATACTCGCATAAACAAAGCGTTGAAGGGATTATTGCCTGTAAAACGATGATTATCAGCCAATTCTCCATGAATCGGATAACATTGTCTTGACAGAAAAAAATCACTTTATTATAATAAAATGATTGGATTGAATCTTTTTCAAAAAGCGAAAGGATACAAATGATGTGAGCACAGCAAATAAAGATATTATTTTAACCGAAGAAGGCTATAATGAAATTAAAAAAGAGCTCGACTATTTGCGCGGCGAAGCGAGAAATGATATCGCCGAAAAAATCAAGGCAGCCCGCGAATACGGCGACTTGAGCGAGAATGCCGAGTACGAGGAAGCCAAAAATGAGCAGGCTTTTTTGGAAGGCAAAATTTTGGAGCTCGAGCGAAAACTCAGCAACGCAAAGGTTGCAAAAAAATCAAAACGTGACGGAATTATCAATATCGGCGATAAAGTTACCGTATATGATACCAAATATGATGAAACGTTAACCTATACGCTCTTGGGCAGTGGTGAGGGAGATCCCGATAACGGAAAATTGTCTAATGAATCACCCTTGGGCAGTGCACTGATCGGCAAGCGTGAAGGCGATATTGTTGAATTGATGACACCGGGTGGTCAGGTGACGTTTAAAGTAATTTCTGCAGAATAAGAGGATAGCATGCTACAAGAAGATCAAGAAAAAAACAACATTTCCGAAGAAAATCTTTCCGAGATGATTCAAGTTCGACACGAAAAGTTGAAAAAATTGCGCGCCGAGGGAAATGATCCCTACCAACAAACCCATTTTGCCACAGACGCCCATGCGGGGGCAATCAATGAAAACTTTGAAGAATGGGAAGAAAAGCCTGTTCATCTTGCGGGTCGCATCATGGCAAAGCGCGGGCAAGGGAAAGTGTCTTTTTATGATTTATTGGACTCTACAGGGCGCATTCAATTATTTATTCGCAAAGACACCGTGGGTGAGGAAGCCTACGAAGAAATTAAAAATTATGATATCGGTGATATTGTCGGCGCAAGCGGCGAAGTCTTCAAAACAAAGATGGGACAAATTTCGATTCGCGTGCAGACAACCAAGCTGTTATCCAAGTCGTTAACAATTCTTCCGGAGAAGTTTCACGGGCTTAAAGACCCGGATTTGCGCTATCGGCAACGTTATGTGGATTTGATTGTCAATCCCGAGGTGAAGAATATTTTTTTGACGCGCTCGAAACTGATTCAATCGGTTCGAAACTTCATGGACCGACGCGGATTTATTGAAGTGGAAACGCCGGTGTTGGCAACACTGGCGGGCGGTGCCAATGCGCGTCCTTTTGTGACGCACCATAACACGTTGGATATTGCCATGTATATGCGCATCGCCCTGGAGCTGCCTTTGAAGCGTTTGATTGTCGGCGGATTTGACAAAGTCTACGAAATCGGCCGTGTGTTTCGCAATGAGGGGATGGACGCCACACACAACCCTGAATTTACGATGTTGGAAAGCTATGAGGCTTACGTGGATTACCAGGATGTCATGAAAATGATCGAAGAATTGTTTGCCTATGTGGGTGAGGAATTGCTGGGAGCACAAAGCGTTGTCTATCAAGGTAAGACGATAGAATTGACAGCGCCTTTTGCACGTGCCAGAATGGTTGATTTGGTAAAACAATATACAAATGTGGATTTCGATGCGATGACGGAAGTAAGCCAAGCCGTGCAAGCGGCGAAGCAGTTGAACATGGAAGCCAAAGAAGGTTGGGGAATCGGAAAGATTATTGAAGAAGCTTTTGACAATTACGTCGAAGAACATCTGGTGCAGCCGACCTTTGTGACACATCACCCGGTGGAAATTTCTCCCCTTGCGAAAAAAGACCCACTTGATGAGCGTTATACGCAGCGGTTTGAATTGTTTATCGGCGGAAAAGAATATTCCAACGGTTTCAGCGAGTTAAACGACCCCATAGACCAAAAGGAAAGATTTCTTGCACAGATGACGAAAAAAGAACAAGGCGACGATGAAACACACCCCTTTGATAAAGATTTCATCAACGCCCTGGAAACGGCACTTCCGCCCACGGGCGGTGTGGGTATCGGCATTGACAGAATGGTCATGCTTTTTACCGATCAACATTCGATTCGCGATGTAATTTTGTTTCCCACGATGAAACCTACCGTTTGACGACGGATGTATAAATATTTTTTACAAGCAGAGAGTAGAAACAGGAGGTAGAAATGAAAAAGTTTTTTAAAGAATTCAAAGAATTTGCAGTAAAGGGCAATGTTATTGATTTGGCGGTAGCCGTTGTAATCGGCGGTGCCTTCGGCAAAATTGTCACTTCGCTCGTTGCGGATGTGATTATGCCCTTGGTGGGCCTGCTCTTCGGCAAAACCAATATTGCCGAATTGGCATGGACGGTGCAGTCCAATGCGGGGGCGGACCCTGTTGTTGTGAAGTATGGACTTTTTCTTCAAAACATCATCGATTTTGTTATTATTGCTTTCTTCATTTTTGTGGCTGTGCGCCTTTTGAGTAAATTTAAAAAGAAGGAAGAAGAAAAAGAGGAAGAAGATACAAAAGATCAAAAACTTTTGACGGAAATCAGGGATTTGCTGAAAGAAAAAAAAGAAATTTAAAGCGGTTTATAAAAAAATATATTGAAAACACACAGTATTTGATAAAAGACAAAATGTGCGGCAGCTGCAAATTTCAGCATGCATTTAAAGACAAAAAACCGTATTTTTCTTTCAATTCGAAGATTGACATAAACAAATAACTGTGATAAAATTCTCCCGTAAACGTTTTAAATTACCAACATATACTTCGTATATGTTGGTAATAAATATAAGGAGGTAGAGTGTTTTATGAAAGTAGCAATTTTAGGCGCAGGAGCAATGGGTAGCTTTATTGGCGCACATATGCAAAAGGGAGGTGCAGACGTTGTACTAGTCGACCCTTTCCAAGCGCATATGGAAAAAATCGCACAAGAAGGATTGACAATGCAAGTGGGTGAAAACACAGAAGTTATCAAAATGAAAGCTGTGTTGACACCGCAAGAGGCAGGAGAAGTAGACGTAGTGGTAGTATTGGTAAAAGGACTTTACACAAAGAGCGCGCTGGAAGGCGCAACAGCGTTGTTTGGTCCGGAAACCGTGGCAATTTCTCTGCAAAACGGCGTTGGAAACGTGGACATCATGAAAGAGTTTTTGCCGGATGAAAAAATCGGATACGGCACACTCAACATTTCCAGCTTTCTCAGAGAGCCGGGATCCATCTACGGTAACCCCGGATTGGGAGTTGCCATTCATTTCTGCAACGAAACAAAAACAAAGACACCTATTTGGCAAGAAATCGAAGACGTGCTGAACAAAGGCGGTCTCGTAACAGAATTTTCGGATGCGACCAATGAATTTATTTGGAAAAAGCTTCTCGTTAATTCTTGCGTAAACCTCACTTGCGGCATTGCCAGAGTCAACATGGGACAGTTTTGGGATCATCCCGACGGCTCAGCGTTGGAAGAAGCCATTGCCAGAGAACTCGTAGCAGTAGCACAAGCGAAAGGCATCAACATTACCTTTGAAGATGCATGGGATGCTTATGTCAACGGATTGCTCCCCAAAACAAGAGACCATTATCCGTCGGCAACACAAGACATTATGAATAAGAGAAAGACGGAAGTTGATTTCCTCAACGGCGCTGTGGTAAGAGGCGGCCTCGAAACAGGAGTTCCTACACCCGTCAATGACGTAATTGTGAAACTTTCTCATATTTTGCAAGACACATACGACGTGCAATTCGGCACGAACAAATAATATTTAGGATATATTTTAAGCAATCGACGAAATTGTTTTATTATTAAATTCGAAGTAGGGGGCAGGGACGGGAGAGGTTGAGAAAACAAACTTTGTAAAATTATAAGGAGAGAGAAATGGAAACTGTAAAAAAAGGTAAGATGTTTACGCCCGTAAGCATTGGTGCGGCAACAGTTTGGTTTTCCACACACTGCGGCGCCGGTTTTGCGTCCGGTACACAAGAACTCCAATACTTTGCAAACCATGGCTGGTATGGGCCGTTATTGCCGTTTCTGACAATTTTTATCATTGCAATCACATACTACGTTGGCGCAGAAACTGCAAGACAAACTGACAAATGGACTTATCATGACTGGGCGATGGAAGCCTACAAACCCATCGGATTGTTGGGATCGATTTTGATCGAAATCGCGATTGTTATTACGACAATTGCAGCGTCTGCAGCGTGTATCGCAGCAGGTGCTACATTGGGTCAACAACAATTTGGCTGGCCGCCGTTTTTGGGCTCGCTGCTGATGTTCCTCATCGTTTTGTTCTTGTCGATTTTCGGAGAAAAAGTTGTTCGAAACAACGCGATGATCATGACAGTAGCAATTATCTCCATTGTTATCATTGTTTTGGTAGCAGGGTTGGTTAAATTTGCGCCGGAAATTAAACAATTGTATGCGCAAAAATATGTTAACCCCGAAGCAACCAAATGGAGCGTGGTAGGTGCTGCAGCTGCAACCACCCCGGCAAGCTTTGGTAATGCGTTCTTATGGGCGCTGACCTATGCGGGCTTCCAAATGGGTATTATCGGTGCATTCGCCAACTCATTCAAAGGCGGAAAAACAAAGAGCGAAACCAAAGGCGCAGTAATTTTCGGATATATTCTGAACTCGCTGATGCTGGCCGGTGTTGTTCTGTTGATTTTCGCAGGAATGCCCGAAGTGTACACAAATCCGGAAGCAAAAGTTCTGCCGACATTGTACATGGTAGGACAGCTCGACATGCCGATTTTGTCGGTATTGTATCCGATTTTGCTGTTCCTCGCTTTGGTAACCACCGCAGTAGGCTTGACATTTGCTTTGGTTGAAAGACTGAATCCTTATGTCTTGAAAAACTTGGCAAACGAAAAAGTTCGCAAAGGGATCATCGCTGCTGTTGTATTGGTTGTTATCTGGGCAGTATCTTCCCTCGGACTGATGTGGGTTGTTCAAGTAGCGTATAAATACCTCGGTATTTATAACTGGTTCGCGATTATTCTTCCGCTTTGGATTCTTGGCTTCAGAAACATTGCTGCCAGAGACAGAGCTGCAAAAGAAAGCGCAGCCGTTTAATCAACGTTTAATGTTTGCTTAAAATATAATATTCCTGAAAAACAAAAACACTGCGCTTGCGCAGTGTTTTTGTTTTTCAGAAGATATTTGAAATAAACAATCGAATTTCAAAATAAAGTAAAGAAAAAGTAAAAAAGGTGTTGACAAGGGAGGGAATAGTTGTTATATTAGTAGGGCTCCCAAAGA
>CALFLU010000092.1 GCA_937880125.1 uncultured Eubacteriaceae bacterium | reverse complement strand
GATAAAGGTTTTTCTTTGCTGCTTTTATGAGCAAAAGGAACGAAGCATTTCGAAGAATTGAGATGTGACATAAATACTTTTAGTGTTGCAGCAACGCGATAAAGGTTTTCTTTTGCTCCTTTTCTTTTCCCTAAAAGAAAAGGAGAAGTTTTTCTTTGCTGCTTTTGTGCGCAATAGAAACGATACATTCCAAGGAATCGAGATGATACACGAATCATTCTTATTGTTGCGGCAACGCGTGTTGATTTTCTTTTATGCGCAAGAGGAACGATACATTTCAACGAATTGTGTTGATACACAATTCATTCTTATGTTGCGGCAACGCGTGTTGATTTTCTTTTGTTTCTTTTCTTTTTTCTAAAAGAAAAGAAAGGAAAACTAAAACAGATTTTCATAGCGCCTTTGGCGCACCATGTTGTCGACCTGTTCGGGGGTCTTGTTGGCCGTTAATACATATAGGGCGCCTTTTTCGCCCGCATTTGGCACCGTTTTGAAACTGGTGCATAGGATGGCGTCACACTCTTTTTGCAACTCATTTGGAAACAATTCATGGCCATATTCTTCCAATGCCCTGGCCATTTCGTCCATACCTTTTTCATAAGATATCCGCATATCAATCCCTCCTTTTTCTATGGCTATTTTTGCCTGTATGAGAGCGATTTATGCGAAAAACATGCAACGAGCTGCATACCCGCACGGCAGCTTTGTGCAACCCGTGCGTGTCATAAAATGAGACAATGCCTTCACCAGATCCGTGCTATAATACAAAAACACACAGCCTTCGCCTGGTTCGTCGCTTCGTTTGACTTGGCGCTTCGCGACAATGACAAACATCTTTGCAGGCAGAAAATGCCGTGCAACGGATGCAAGAGGAACGGAGTGCTTTAAAAAATTGCACTGGCACACCCATATTGCTGGCATTGCAGCGAAGCGCGTGGATTTTCTTTTATTCCTTCGATTTATGGGCAAAGGGAACGCAAAGCTTATAAACTTGGATATGGTACACAAACAAGGCTGCTTTTGCAGCGAAGCGTCAATGGTTTTCTTTTGCTTCTTTTCTTTTTTCCAAAAGAAAAGAAAGATTGGTTGTTGGGAAACTGTTGAAAAGGTCGTATAATATGTGTATAAATTGTGAACGGGCAAAACTGGAAAAAATAGCCGAATATGGAAAATGTTGATA
>CALFLU010000091.1 GCA_937880125.1 uncultured Eubacteriaceae bacterium | reverse complement strand
GGCTTATAAAGATGGCGATACCCTTTTGGAACCTGATCAAATGGAAAAAGACTTAACCTTAATAGGCATGGTGGGTATGATCGACCCACCGAGACTGGAGGTAAAAGACTCCATTCAAAGCGCCATCAGCGCAGGCATCACACCGATTATGATTACGGGGGACCACAAAAACACTGCTGTTGCAATCGGCAAGGAATTGGGTATTGCCACTTCCTTGGATCAAAGCATCACAGGCAGCGAAGTAGATCAATTAAGCGACGAAGAGTTTAGCCAAGACATCAACAAATACCGTGTCTTTGCCCGCGTGTCTCCGGAACATAAAGTGAAAATTGTTCGCGCTTATAAAGCGCAGGGCAATATCGTTTCCATGACGGGAGACGGTGTCAACGATGCACCCTCTTTGAAATTTGCCGATATCGGCGTTGCCATGGGCATTACGGGTACGGATGTGTCCAAGGGCGCCAGTGATATGATTTTGACCGATGATAATTTTACCACCATCGTCAGAGCCATCGAAGAAGGGCGAAACATCTACAACAACATTCGCAAATCCGTCGTCTTTCTGCTGTCGTGTAACTTGGGCGAAGTTTTGGCCATCTTCTTGTCAGTTCTGTTTTTCTGGCCGCTTCCCCTGCTGCCCACGCAAATTTTGTGGATTAACTTAATTACCGATACGCTTCCTGCACTGGCACTGGGCATTGATCCCGGCGACCACGATGTCATGAAGCAAAAGCCGCGCAACCCCAAAGAAAGCTTTTTTGCGGGCGGTGCAGGCATACGCGCCATTATCGGCGGAACCCTGATTGGGACGCTGACACTGCTTGCCTTCTATTTCGGATTAAATGAGCACGGCTACAGCCTCAACTCGAAAGACATTCCCACGGATGTCATGACCTATGCCCGCACGATGTCCTTTGTGGTTTTGGCAGCCTCTCAGCTGATTTATTCGCTGACGGTGCGCAACTCCAAAAAATCCCTTTTCCAAATCGGCATCTTCTCAAACAAATATTTGATTGGCGCCATTATCATCGGCTTCATTCTTCAATTTGCCGTAATTACGATTCCGCCTTTGGCAAATGCCTTCAATGTACACAATTTGAGCCTGCAGGATTGGGGAATCGTCATCGGTTTTGCAATGATTCCGTTTTTTATCAACGAGCTTATCAAATTGTTTATGCGCATCAAAGACAAATCCGCTGAAAAGCAATCGATCAACTAATGAAAGCAAATGCTCTCAATCAATGATTGAGAGCATTTTTTTATTTCTGTTTATAATAATAAGCTTTTCATAACGAATCAGGTATTTTTCATGATAATGCTTTCAAGTAAATTTGCCACATCTTCACATTCATCAAAGCATTTTTCAAGGCGATAAAATATCTCTGTCCAATTCATTATCTCGAGTGCATCTGTGCTGCTGATATGCAAATTTCGCACCGCCAAGGTATACAGCTTGTCGCCGATGTCTTCTAAGTGATTGACTTCAATGATATTTTCTTTGACGGTTTTGGATTTTCGAAAATTATGAAAATCTTCAATGGCAATTTTCAGCGCATCGCAACAACGAACGATCAGTTCGGTAAATTCCAGCACTTCCGGCCTGATTGACTGTATGTTATACATATACAGCCGCATAATCACATCTTCTATTGTGTCGGTCACATCATCTATTTGCTGTACAATGCTTATGATGTCTTCTCTTTCGATCGGTGTAATAAATTCTTTCATCAGCCGATTCATAATCCCATGCATGTACAAATCCGCAGAATGCTCTATTTCGTGCATTTTTACCATTTCCGCTTCAATGTCTGCAGCGCTAAAGCCTGCCATCGATTGATGAAGCAATTCGGCCGCCTGACAGGAATAATCAGCCAGCTGAACAAATTCGTTAAAATAATTATAATCTCTTTTTCTTCTTGCCATCTTTTTCTCCTATATCATTAAAATATGAAGATAAATAATTTCGCCATGAAATAGCCTATAATTCCGCACCCCGGAAATGTCAACACCCAGGCGAGAACCATTTCTTTTACAATTTTCCAATTTACATTAGACAGTCGTTTGGCGCTGCCCACACCCATAATGGCCGTCGTTTTTGTGTGTGTTGTGCTCACGGGTATGCCAAAAACAGAAGACAAAAGCAAGCAGCCCGCTGCCGCAAAGTCAGCCGAAAATCCCTGGTATTTTTCGAGTTTAACCATGTTCATTCCAACAGATTTAATAATACGATATCCCCCGATAGAAGTGCCGATACCCATCACTACCGAACACAAAATCATCAGCCAAATAGGAATGGCAAATTCCGTCACCGAGCTGTTTCCCTGGGCCAAAAACACGCCCAGTAAAAAAACACCCATAAATTTTTGTCCGTCTTGCGCGCCATGCATAAACGCCATGGCCGCTGCGCCGCCTATTTGCCCTTTTTTAAAAAAGTCATGTGCCTTTCTTCTGTCCATGTTGCAGCACAGTCTCTCCGTGGTCCTGACAGTTAAAAATCCCATACCAAATCCCAAGACCGTCGACAAAAACAATCCGTAGACCACCTTGATCCACTCTGCACCGTTAATGCCCGCAAACCCTCCCTGCAGTGCAATGGCAGCGCCGGATATGCCTGCAATCAATGCATGGCTCTCACTGGTGGGAATGCCCAATGCCCAGGCAGCCGTGGCCCAAACAACGATGGCAAACAGCGCAGCGCACAAAGCCGCCAGGGCCTCTTGCGGGTTTCCGCCGAAATCCACCATATTATAAATTGTCATTGCCACTGTTGCATTGAGCAACGTCATAATCAAAGCGCCCAAAAAATTAAAAGCCGCAGCCATCACAATCGCGGCTCGCGGACTCATTGACCTGGTAGATACACAAGTGGCAATCGCATTGGGCGCATCCGTCCATCCGTTTACCAAAACAACTCCCAATGTAAGCAGCACTGTTACCGCTAAGACGGGATTTGTGAATAATTGAGACATAAAATCTACAAAAGATAGTGACATTTGCCGCTCCGCTTTACAAAGAATTTACGAATTTTACACATTTTTTATCATAACATATTCATGTCTTTTCTACAATAAAAATCCGCATATTCTTTTGTCCTGCTTGTTTTCGCGGTTATGTCTCCTTTTCTGTTTTTCCTTTGAGCTGACGATGATTTGCAAAAATAATGATAGACAATAACACAATCGCTGCACCGGTCATCAGCAAAATCGTTTCAACCGAGATTTTATCCCCTGCAGGCCCAAAGAGCAACATTGCCACAGGCATTGCCGACAACGACACAATTTCAATCATGCTGAATACTCTTCCCTGCATGCTTGGTTTGACACTTTCTTGAATCAACACCGTTTCCGCGGCATTAAACATCGGCATAAATATCCCCGTGACTGCCATAAATATCAAATATACCGCAAAGTGTGTCGATAGCCCCAAAAACACCGTGCAAACACCAAACCCCATACATGCCAGGGCTATGGTGTAGATGCGGTCTTTCAACCCGCCCCACAGTGAAATGAGAATGCCACCCAAAATGGCGCCGCCACTGAAAAATATTTCATTTAACGTCAGACGCCAAATTTCGCCGCCAAAGCTTCTTGCCACCATCAACGGCGTAAGAAACGCTGCGGGCGAGACCAAAAAGAAGAAAAAAATGTAGTAAATAAGCAATGAAAAAATCAGCTTATTTTGGCGCACATAAGCCATTCCTGCTTTCATATCGATAAGATAATGTTGCAAAGAACCGTCGCGTTTGTTTGTATGGGCAAGGCTGTTTACTTTTAGTCTCGTCAAAATACTCACCGCTGCCAAGGCAGAAAATACATCGACAAAAAAGGTCACTTCCATGGAAAACAGCGTCAACAGCGCACCGCTGACAGCAGGCGAAAGCAACATTATCGTAGACTGAATGCTTGCCTTGATGCCATTGACGCGCATGAGCTTATCACGAGGCACAAACTGCGGTAAAATCGCATTGACTGCGGGAGACTGTATGCCCGAGCCCACAGAGCGAACGGCGGAAATGAGAAAAATAATCCATAGCTGCTTATAGCCCAGCAAGAAAAAGACAGCGAGCAACAACGTAGCGAAGGCAACCAACGTATCAGCCGCCATAATAATGCGTTTGCGATTATATCTGTCTGCCCATACACCCGCAAACATCGATATGACAATCTGCGGCAAAAAATTTACGAGTATTGATACCGCCATCATTGTACCGGAAGTGGTTTCAAGAGTAATGTACCAAATGATGGCGTATGCCACAATAGACGAACCAAACAAAGACATGCTTTGGCTAATCAAAAAAATACTTGCTTTTTTCTTCCATCCGTCGTATTTGTTTTCAATCATAAAGGATTGGTTCTCTTCCCGGCGTCAAATTTCGACATTTTTTTCGCAATGGTTTTGCAAAAATGCTGCGATCTATATTGTATTCATTCTTATTTTATATTGATAACGAGGATATAGTATACTGAATCTGATTTTTACACAAGTACAAGACAGAAAATTTCTTTCCCGTTTTATCAATATTATTGTTTTAAAAAAATCATTGTGTGCCACTTTCTACGGTGATTCGGCAAAAATATGATATAATATTTTTACATTTTTTCAGGAGGAATTGAGATGTCAACTGCCGAAAATCCCAAAAAAATGCTGAATATTTATATCCTTGAAATATTGAAATATTATTCCGATGTCAATCATCGCCTGCGTCAGCAAGATATCATTGATCACATGCGAGTTGACTACAACATTGTATGTGAACGCAAAGCCGTCAAACGCAACATTTCCGCTTTAATCGATTTTGGCTACGATATCCTCTACGACGGCGGTTGGTATTTGGCAAGCAGAACATTTGAAGACAGTGAACTGCATTTGCTCATCAGCAGTGTATTGTTTTCAAAAAGCATTCCGACAAAGCAATGCAAGGATTTAATTGACAAATTGTTGACCCTGTCCAATAAACACTTTGTGTCAAACGTTGACCATGTTTCCAATCTTCCCGAACTGCAACACACCGACAACAAACAAATCTTTTATACGATTGACATTCTAAGCGAAGCACTCGAAAAACATAAAAAAGTTTCCTTTACCTACAACGATTACCATACCGATAAAAAACTGCACCCGAGACGGACATCAAAATATATTGTCAACCCCTTTCAAATTGTCGCAACCAACGGCAAATATTATTTGGTGGGTAACTATGACACACACGACGACATTTCGCATTACCGCATCGACCGCATTACCGATATCGCTATACTGGATGAACGCACCAAGGCGCACAAATATGTAAAAGGCATGAAAAACGGCCTGAATTTGCCCAAACATATGGCAGAGCACATCTACATGTTTAACGGCAACTCCGTACAAATAAAAATGGAAACGAACAAAAAAATCATCAACGATATCATTGATTGGTTTGGCCCGAAGGTCTATTTTTCCAACGAGACCGACACACATTGCCACGTCTCTTTTCGTGCAAACGAAAATGCCGTATTTTATTGGGCAATGCAGTACGGCGAGCATGTGCGCATTAATGAGCCGGCTTTTTTGCAGGAGCGCATCAAAAATGCAGCGAAACAAATCGCTGCAAAATATGAACAATCCTTAAACCGTTAAAGGCGCAATGCCCGCATCGAGTTTAAAACCGCCAGCAAAGCCACTCCCACATCGGCAAACACTGCCTCCCACATGGTGGCAAACCCCATTGCCCCCAATGCCAAAACCAACGCCTTGACGCCCAGGGCAAAGACGATATTTTGCTGCACGATTTTTTTTGTTTGACGCGACAAATCAATTGTTTTCGCAATTTTTTCCAACTCATCGGTCATAATCACCACATCTGCCGCTTCAATGGCTGCGTCTGAACCAATGCCACCCATGGCAATGCCAACATCTGCAACAGCTAACGCCGGTGCATCGTTAATGCCGTCTCCCACAAAGACTATTTGCCCTTTGGTCTTTTTATTCTTCTTTATCTCTTCAATTTTATCCACTTTTTCATTGGGCAGCAACTGTGCATATACTTCTTCGATTTTCAGCATCTGTGCAAAATGCCTTGCCGCCTTTTTTGCATCCCCGGTGAGCATCACCGTTTTGCTTACGCCTGCTTGCCCCAACTTGTTCACCGTTTCTTTTGCACCGTCTTTGACCTCGTCGGCAATCAAAATCGCACCTGCGTAGAGACCATCTATTGCAACGTACACAACGGTGTCATCTTCCGCAACCTTTTTGATATCGATTCGGTAATTGTCCATCAGCTTTTCGTTTCCCGCTAAAATGCGCCGGTTATCCATCGTTGCCGCAACACCCATTCCGGCCATCTCGCTATAGCTGCTCACCTGAGATTTAAGGATGTTTTTTTTGTAAGCCTTTTGAATTGACTGCGCAATGGGATGTGTGGAATATGTCTCCGCCGCCGCTGCATAATGCAACAATTCATCCCCCGTAAACCCATTTTCAGCTTCAATCTTTGTCACTGCAAAGACACCCTTCGTTAAAGTGCCCGTTTTGTCAAATATCACCGTATCCACGCTGCTCAGCGCTTCCAAATAGTTGCCGCCTTTGATGAGTATGCCATTTTTTGAAGCTGCGCCAATGCCGCCGAAAAAGCCCAACGGCACGGAAATAACCAACGCGCAAGGACAAGAAATAACCAAAAACAACAAGGCACGATAGATCCAGGTTTGAAAACTTTGATTTGTGAGCAATGGCGGCAGCAGTGCAATGGCCACCGCTAAACCCACCACAATCGGCGTATAAACTTTTGCAAATTTCGTTATAAATTTTTCCGTCGGCGCTTTTTTGTTTGCGGCATTTTCCACCAATTCCAATATTTTTATTACCGTAGACTCTTCATACTTCTTCGTTACACGCACATGCAACATGCCGCCTTGATTCACCGATCCGCTCAGCACCTCGTCACCTGCTTTTACCTTGCGCGGATAAGCCTCCCCTGTCAGCGCCGATGTATCCAAAAACGATTCTCCCCGGACAACCACACCATCCAGCGGCACTTTTTCGCCGGCTTTCACAGCAAACTTTTCCCCGATTTGCAACTGCTTAGGATCCACTCTGACCAACTGTCCTTCTATCATTGCATTTGCATACTCAGGCCGAATATCCATCAATGCTGCAATGGATTTTCTTGAACGATCCACTGCCATGTCTTGAAACATTTCGCCGATTTGATAAAAAATCATGACGGCGGCACCCTCTGCATATTCTCCGATGGCAAAGGCCCCGATAGTGGCAATGCCCATGAGAAAATTTTCATCAAAAATTTGTCCGCGAAAGATGTTTTTTCCTGCGCGCAGCAAAACCTCTCCGCCGGTGAGCAAATAGCTGATCAAAAACATAATCCAATAGCTCTCTATACGACCGCGCAAGACAAAGCCCAGCACAAAAAACACACCACCGGTCGACAGCAAAAACAATTCTCTCTTTTTTTCTTTCAACATCTCTTTCTTGCTGTTTTTTACTTCAGCATCGTTTCTTTGTGCCATGCTGTCCGATTTTTTCAAAACGTGTGTCTCGGGTTCATGCTTGTGAACAATGTCGTTTAATCTGCGCAATAACTCTTCATCATCGTCCTCAGGCTTTATTTGAATTGTCAGTGTTTTCGTCATAAAATTAATGGTGGCTTCAACGCCTTGTTTTTGATTGATTTCTTCTTCGATTTTATTGGCGCATTGGGCGCAGTTAAGCCCTTTTAAAACAAATTCTCTCTTCATCTTCTTTGTCCCGACTATCCCTGTTTTTTCTCGGTAATATGTTTGAGTCCCTGCTCGAAAATTTGCTGTACGTGTTCATCATCTAAGGCATAATACACCACCCTGCCCTCTCGCTTATATTTTACTAATCTCGCTTGTTTCAATACGCGAAGTTGATGGGAAACCGCTGACTGTGAAATGTTTACGAACGCCGCCAAATCACAGACACACATTTTTTTTGCGAAAAACAACGCATATAAAATTTTCACGCGCGTGCTGTCTCCGAAAACCTTAAATATCTCCGCCAAATCATAGAGCGTTTCCTCGTTCGGCATATTTTTTCTCACTTCATTGACCACTTCTTCGTGGATAAAAATGTCATCGCATCTGTCACAATCCGTCGTTTTATTTTTCATCATATACCTCTTATGCTAAAATATGAACATATATTCATATGTTCATATTATTTCCAAATCTGCCTTTTGTCAAGAAAATATTTTGTGTTCATACAGCCAAATCCGTCAAGAAAGTTTCTGCGCTCTTTTCGATTGATTTAAACCATTTCCTTTTGCAGCACAGTCACGTCACCCTCTGTAATGCTTTGTATATAATCGATACTTTTTTCCAGCATTTCAGAAACAAAGGGCGCGCTGTTTCCCACGACAGCCATACCCAGCACAGCGGTTTTGATTCTGTCTTGCTCTGCTGTTTGTGCAACGGAAATATGAAACATGTTTTGTGTTTTGGCAATAATGCTTTGTACCACCATTCTCTTTTCTTTCAGAGACTGCGCCCAGGGCATGTCTATTTTTATTTCCGCCATACCGACAATCATTGTATATTCTCCCTTGTCTAAATCTTTCTTTTTTCATCTATGCTTTAGGCTATCCATTGCTCTGAAATTATATCATATTTTTATCTTGCACTTCTTTTCGGCTGTTTTTTTGGAACATAACAAATCAAAAAACTTCTCTCGCAATAAGTGATAATATCTTGTGGCAATTGTAGGCTCTTTGATATATAATATCTGCATGATAATAACAGGCTCTGCATACGTTGCATCAAAAATAATATGAAAAGAAGGGTACGTTGATGTTTAAAAAAGTTACGATTTTTGCTCCGAATCAAGAAAAATATGTATTTGAAGTCAATAAAAACTGCGGAACCAAGGCAAAGCCGGAAATAGTTGACGCCATAGAAATGGTATCCGAGCTGCCGATGAAGGTTTCAATCATCACCTCTGAGGGCAGCCCCAAATATGTATTTGTCGGCATGCCGCTCATTTTAGAAGCCAAAGACGACGTTGCAGAAACCACCGCGCCTGCAGCAAAAGAATAATCTTTTCGTCCTATTATTATCGCGTATACAATCCCGGCAGCACGCTTAACTCGGCGTGCTGCATTTTTATATCGCTTTATTCTGACCGACTATGCGAACATCTCTTTTGTGGTTTTTTTATAAAACAAGATGATTTTTATATTTTTTCGTAAAGGAAAGATTTTTTCTGTCTCCAACTGTGCCGTGCTAGTTTCAGAAAAAATGAATCTTTCAAACAGCCCAATTTACTTAAAAACACCTCTCCCTCTCTTTATCTTTCACTGCTCGTATAGATTTACCGCATTTTTTTCTGTTCACTTTGATCACCCATATTCATAAGCAATAAAAAAGCCGCACACTTGTGCGGCTTTTTTATATTATAATGCATTCTTCAAAAGTTGCAGTACGTCTTTTTCTTCCAGCGGATAAAAGGCATTTTCCAGATTTTTAGAACCCTTTTTCGCCATTATTTCCAAATGTTCTTCGTCGATACCCACTTCGCGCAGTGTAGAAGGAATATCCAAAGAAGCAAAAAACGCCTTCGTCTTGGCAATTGCCTCTTTTGCAATGTCAAAAGGATCTTTCTCGGGCGAAATATGCCATACGTTTACGCCATAGTCCACAAACTTATGCACCGTTTCCTCGTTTAAAATATATTCCATCCACACAGGTGTTAAAATTGCCAATCCCACCCCATGGGTAATGTCATAATATGCGCTGAGTTGGTGCTCAATGGGGTGCGCCGTGGATTGCACGTCATTGCCGCGCCAAGTAACGCCGTCAATGGCCTGAGAAGCCGCCCACATCAAATTGGCGCGCGCCTCATAATTCTCGGGCTCATGATAGGCAATGGGACCATAATGAATACAAGTCTTTAAAATTGCCTCAGCGATACGGTCTTGCAAATATGCGCCTCTTACACGCGTAAAATATTTTTCGAACGCATGCGACATAATGTCCGCAACGCCGGCTGCCGTTTGATTTTTCGGCACGCTATAGGTATATTCCGGATCCAAAATGGACACTTTCGGATAAAACAGCGCAGAAAACATTGCCAATTTATCATTGGTCTCATCGTTGGAAATCACCGCTCCCCTATCCATTTCCGAACCCGTGGCGGCAATGGTAATAACGGTAAAAATAGGCAACGCCTCTTTGATCAGACTTGGATTCAGCACCAAATCCCATGCATCGTTGTCGTACTTTGCCGCTGCTGCCACCACCTTTGCACAGTCAATGGCACTTCCGCCGCCTACAGCCAACACTGCGCCGATATTGTGCTGCTTGCAAAGTTGTGCACCTTTTCGAACCGTATCAATACGCGGATTGGGCTCAACCCCGGAAAGCTCAAAAACTTCTATTTCTTTCTCCGCACACAAATTTTTAATGGTATCATAAAGTCCTGTTCGTTTAATGCTGCCGCCGCCGTAAACCAGCAGCACATTGTCGGAATATTGCTTGATTGCCCCGGGCAAATTTGTAATTTGGCCTTTGCCGAAATACACTTCTGTGGGCAGTTGGAAATAAAAATTATTCATACATTCACCTTTCTCTTATAAAAATAATGACGATTTAAAACGTTATCATTATACCATACTTTTTCTGATTGTCACACCGAGTCCGTCAAAAGGGATGTCATTTGCTTCTCGTGCCCAACTTTTTCAAACATTTCAACCGTTTTTCAATTGTTTTACTCGTCCGATTTTCCTGCACCTGTTGTTTCTTTCGCAATTCGTTTTCCTTCTCGCCTTCGCAGAATGTTTACTGTATTTGCCACTAAGATTTGCTGAAAAAGCGTGCCGATCATCACAGGAAACATTACTTCTCCGGGAAAATAGCGCAACGCCAACACGGCCCCTGCGCTGATATTGCGCATGCCACCGTTTACGGTCATCGCCAGCGTGGTGCCGTAATCCGCTTTCAAAAGTCGTGACGCCAGCCAAGACCAAATGTAGCCGGTGGATGCCAACAACAATATCGTTGCCGCAACAGCCAGCAGAAGCGGATTCATTTCTTTTACAAAGGGCGCGACTTTGGTGGAATTAATCGTCACCACGGCAATGAGGCCTATTTTGCTAAAGGGTGCAAGCTTCGGCGACAATGTCTTTTTGATTTCTCCCTTTGTCACCTGGTGCAAGATCATGCCGAGCAAAGCAGGAACAGCAATCATAAATACAATGTCTTTAATCATTCCCATCGCATCCACCGCAACGGTAGAGCCGATCAAAAGCTTCAGCGTCAAGGGAACCAGCAAAGGGCTTAAAAGTGTGTCCACCAAGATAATGGAAATGGTTAAAGCTTCATTTCCTTTGTAAATTGATACCCATACCAAACTCACTACGCCTGTGGGCACAACAAACTCCAATACAATACCCGTAATAAAATAAGGGTGTGAGGGAAATAAAAAATTTGCGGTGCCAAATGCCAAAATCGGCATCCAAGCATGCAAAACAAATAATGTTACCAAAAGCGGCAAAGGATTTGCTGCAATTTTTTTCATGTCGCCAAAGCCGGATCCCAGGCTCCCTGCAAAGGTCATAAAGGCAAATAAAAAAGGAACAATAACGGCGAATCTTCCAAAAACGGAAGAAAAAAGTATTCCGATAACCAGGCAAATCGGCGTAACAAACGGCATCCACCTTTCAATAAACCCATTAAATTTATATAACACTTTCACTTTTCGTCACCTATCCATTTTAATTACACAATTTTGCACGCGGCAAACTGTTTCTTCCGTCATTTAAAAAACCGTTAAGTTAATTATTAAATATATTCCTGCTTCCCGTCGATGTCAATAAAAATCTCCGTTGGATATACTTTCAATCTTCTCTCTTTTTTGCAAAATATCATACAATAAAAAATCATATTTTAAGATAGATTTCAGTTACACAATGTGTTATTATTGTATAAATATACAATAATAAGCAAAATTATAGAGAGGACTTTACACATGAACAGTTCGTTAGGTACATTAATATCGATGGTAGCATACATGGCAATTATGGTCGGTATTGGAATTTATTTTGCAAAAGTCGCAAACGAAGACTCTGAAAACTTCTTTATCGGCGGCCGAAAACTAGGTCCTTGGGTCGCGGCAATGAGCGCAGAAGCCTCTGATATGAGCGGCTGGCTTTTGATGGGTCTGCCCGGCGTGGCTTATTGGTGCGGGTTGGCCGATGCGGCATGGACCGCCATTGGGCTTGCCATCGGGACCTATTTAAACTGGTTGCTGGTATCCAAGCGCCTGCGCAGATATTCTATTGCAGCCAACAATGCCATTACCATACCGGAATTTTTCAGCAATCGCTTCAAAGAACATAAAAAAATAATTATGACCATCTCCTCGTTGTTTATTCTCGTTTTCTTCGCGGTCTACACAGGCAGCTGCTTTGTCACCGTGGGCAAACTTTTTAACCAGCTCTTCGGCTTCGATTATCATGTGATGATGCTCATCGGCGCCGTCTTTGTCTTGGCCTATACGTATCTCGGCGGATTTTTGGCCGAAAGCACTACCGATTTCGTACAAGGGATGTTGATGATTTTTGCGCTTATTGTTGTGCTCGGCGCAGGCACAGCCGCAGCCGGCGGCGCCGGAGCCGTCATTGACAATGCCAAAAACATCCCCGGATTTTTTACCTTTTTTGGTATTGCCCAGCCTGTTGTCAACGCTGAGGGCGTCCAGCAAATTTCCGCAGGCGCCGCACAATTCAAAGAAGCCGGCACCTACGGCTTTTTGACCATTGTTTCCACCATGGCCTGGGGACTCGGCTATTTTGGCATGCCGCAGGTTTTGCTGCGTTTTATGGGGATTCGTTCCACAAAAGAATTGACCAAGTCAAGGCGCATTGCCATGGTTTGGGTAATAATTTCTCTTACCGCAGCAGTCCTCATCGGGCTCATCGGCAGAGCGCTCTATCCTGACGCACTGCTCACTGCCTCAGCGTCTGAAAATATTTTTATTCTGATTTCTCAAACGCTTATGCATCCGCTCATCGCCGGTCTAATGATGGCGGGTATTCTTGCTGCCACCATGAGCTCCGCTGACTCCTATTTGTTAATCGCTTCTTCGGCCTTTTCTCGAAACATCTATCAAAGCATACGAAAAAAAGAAGCCACCGACAAGCAGGTCATGACCATGAGCCGCATAGCGCTTTTGGCCATTGCCCTCATCGGAATCGTCATTGCTCTGGACAAAAACAGCATCATTTTTAAAGTTGTCAGTTTTGCTTGGGCAGGCTTTGGTGCCACCTTCGGTCCCATCATGCTGTTTTCTCTGTTTTGGAAGCGCACCAATCAAGCGGGTGCCATTGCAGGCATGTTAGGCGGTGCAGGTATGGTCTTTATCTGGAAACTCCTCGTGCGTCCGCTGGGTGGTGCATGGAATATTTACGAATTGCTCCCGGCATTTATCTTTTCCTGCATTCTCATCGTTGTTGTCTCGCTTTGCACCAAGGAGCCTTCCGAAGAAATTCAAAGAGAATTTGAAACCGTAAAAGCCATGAATGATTGATGTAACATAAAAGAATCTTTGCATTTGCAAAGATTCTTTTTGCATAAGGTTGATATTTTTTATACATTCTTTTTTCTTATGACTTTCGAATAACATTGACGTTTGTCGCTTTTTTTCTCTATCAATTTTCAGGCGGCGGATTTACTCTTTGACCAAAAGGGTGATACACGTTAAAATATTATTATAATAAATTGTTTGGAGGCGAAAAAAATGTTGAAAAACAAAGAATACGTAATGAACGGCTGGAACAACAAAGCCGTACTGCTCTTTCACGGCGCCACGTCAGGCTCCGCGCTGCTCCGTCCCTTTGCCAACTATTTAAACTGCAACGGCTACACCGTTTACGGTGTCAATCTTGCCGGCCACGGCACGACAAAAGAGGACCTGGCGCAAATCACTTATCAAGACATGATTGACAAAGCGGAGTCGGATTACGCCAAGGTAAAATCCGATTTTGACAAAGTCTACGTGGCAGGCATCTCCTTGGGCGGCCTTGTTACTGCCTATTTGGCAGCCAACCATCCCGAAATCCCCGCCTTTGTCACATTCTCGGCAGGTATCTTGCTTTCGGGAGACGTGCCGCAGGGTATGGGCGAGTCCTTTGATACCGACTATGTGTTTCGCACGATGTCCGACAAAAAAGGGCTTTATAAACAATACCATGTGCATTACGAATACATCCCGTTAAATTTTTATGCGAAATTAGGTCAAATGTCGGCCAATTTCACAGAAAATCGTCTTGCCGAAAAAATTACTTCTCCTGCCCTGATTATCCACACCAAAGACGACTCCATGGTTCCCTATAAAAGCTCGGTCTATTTGTACGAACATATCCAGTCCAAAGAAAAAGAACTCATGCTTATGGACGAGGGCGAGCACCTCTTCGTACTGAACGAATTTCGCTATGAACCCTTCGAAAAAGCCCTTGCGCTCTTTGATGCGCATTAAAAAAAACGTTTCTCTACTCTCAATAATGATCGAAAAAAATCCCGCGAAAACCGTATATCGCGGGATTTTTGGTCGTTATGAGTTGTATAACACGCCCTGCAAACTATTTTATTTTTTATGTTTTTTCGTATCTTCTTGTTGCTCGATACTCATATGTCCTTTCACGTTTTGCAAAATCGGTTGCATCACTTCTTCTTTGCGTGCCGCATAATATCGTTTATTTTCCACGAACATATTGTTGCCCTCCGTGTCGATGGACACAATGAGCGGTCCGAACTCTTTTACCTTCATGACCCACAGGCTCTCGGGCATACCCAACTCGCGCCAATACACCGTTTCGATCTTCTCCACCTGTGACGCCGCCGTAACGGCACACCCGCCGGGAAACACGCAGTGAATGGCGCCGAACTTCTTGCAGGCCTCCGCCGTTTTCTCGCCCATACCCCCTTTGCCGATGATGATGCGCACGCCCGTTTTTTCAATAAAAGCAGCTTCGTCCGCTTCCATGCGAATGGACGAGGTTGGTCCGATTGAAATCATGATATTCTCTTCTCCCTCTTTGACAATGGGCCCCGCATGCAAAATCGCCATATCTTTGAAATCATAAGGGCTGATAAGTCCTTCGTGCACCACGCGGTGATGCACATCGTCTCGCCCCGTCACTAAATGACCGCTGAGGTAAAAAATATCACCGATGCGCAAATTGGTAATATCCGAAAACGCAATGGGTGTCGTAATTATTTTTTTCATAGCTCTGCCCCCTGATAGGTAAGAATTTCGTAGGACATATCCTTGCCAAAACGAATGACGCCCCGCCTGTGCGCATAGCACGCCACATTGACCCCCACGGCCTGTACATTTACCCCGACAACTTAAAATCAAA
>CALFLU010000090.1 GCA_937880125.1 uncultured Eubacteriaceae bacterium | reverse complement strand
AAAAACACAATATATGCGAAAATTAAATTGACAGAGCGCAGATGTTGTGGTAGCATAGCCGTACAATTGAATAGAAGATGCATGCTTGGGGGAAGCAGGTGAGAATCCTGCACAGAGCCGCTGCGGTGTGGAAATATTTTCCGAGTCCGAATGCCCGACTTGCTGATTACACAAAACTTTCCCGAGCTTGGAAAAAGGTGTCCGCGAAATTTTAATCGCGTATTCTTAGGGAATGCGCGATTTTTTTATTCCAGCGACGAAAAGAAAGAGGAGTACACAGATGCATATTGCGGGGTATCAAAAATTATCGCTGCAGGATTATCCGAAAAAAGTAGCCGCCATTTGCTTTGCGGCAGGCTGTCAGCTGCGATGTGCTTATTGTCACAACGCGGAATTGATAATCAAAAACAGAAAAATCAATTCCGGTGTGTTCGGCAGTCAGGCTGAGGAATTTTTACACTATCTGAAAAAGAGAAAATCTTGCCTGGAAGGGGTGGTCATCAGTGGCGGGGAGCCGCTGATGCAAGCAGGAATTGAAAATTTTGCAGAAAAAATAAAGGAGATGGGACTGCAAATCAAATTGGATACCAACGGTCTGCTGCCCGGGCGGCTAAAGGATTTGCTGGAACGACAGCTGATAGATTATGTGGCTCTGGATTACAAAAATTATTCACAATTTTGGAATGAGACGGTGGGACTGCACCAAAGCGAGGCGCAAAAGGTAAACCAAATCGACAAATGGTATCAAAGTCTGTCGTTGTTGCGCTGTGTCGATATAGCTTATGAGATACGCACTACCGTGGTCAAACAGTTGCACCCGCCGGAGGCATTGATGCAAATGGCAAAAACGCTGTCGGCAGCAGCGAATAACAAAACCGAAGAATGGTTTTTGCAATCGTTCAAAAGAAGCGGAAAGATTTTAGGAGAGTACAAAGCGGAATATGAAAATAAAGAGATATTTGAAGCCTATTTGCCACAGGAAATGCAAAGAATTATGGAACAAATCAAAGCCTATGTCCCGGGCGTGAAACTGCGGATATAAAAAGAAAAACAAGACGGAGGAAGGTATGAAGCATCAAGTAGAGAAAAGAGACGGCAGAAAAGTAGCCTTTGAGCTGAAAAAAATCGAAGACGCAATTAAAAAGGCTTTTGACGCGCAGTCTGTGGCTTGCGACGAGGCCGTATTGAAGCTGTTGGCATTGCGGGCCACGGCGGAGTATGCACCGCAGATTCGCGAAAACACCATATCGGTCGAGCAAATTCAGGATGCTGTGGAAGTGGTGTTGATTCAAGCAGGCTATTCGTCGGTGGCGCGCGCCTATATTTTGTATCGAAAACAGAGAGAAAAAGCACGAAATGCATTGACAACCCTTTTGGATTACCGAAAAGTCGTGGACGATTATTTGAAGATTGAAGACTGGCGCGTAAAAGAAAACTCTACGGTCACCTATTCGGTGGGCGGGCTTATTTTGTCCAACAGTGGCGCCATTACGGCAAACTATTGGTTGAGCGAGGTCTATGATGAAGAAATTGCCCTGGCGCATCGCAGCGGTGATATGCATATTCATGACTTGTCCATGCTGACAGGGTATTGTGCGGGGTGGTCACTGCGACAGCTGATTTATGAGGGACTTGGCGGCATTTCGGGTAAAATCAGCTCTGCCCCCGCCAAGCATTTGGCTACTTTATGCAACCAGATGGTCAACTTTCTCGGGATTATGCAAAACGAATGGGCAGGCGCGCAGGCGTTCAGTTCTTTTGATACCTATCTGGCACCCTTTGTGCGCACGGACATGTTGTCTCAAGAGCAGGTGCAAAAGTGCATCGAATCCTTTGTATATGGCGTAAACACACCCAGCCGTTGGGGTACGCAAGCGCCCTTTTCAAACATCACGCTGGATTGGACCGTGCCGCCGGATTTGGCAGACCAACCTGCCATTGTCGGCGGAAAAACCATGGACTTTACCTATGGGGATTGCCAAAGAGAAATGGATATGATCAACAAGGCGTTTTTGGCGATTATGATTGAAGGCGACTATGAAGGAAGAGGATTTCAATATCCCATTCCCACCTATTCCATCACGAAGGATTTTTGCTGGGAAGAGACGGAAAACAACAGACTGCTGTTTGAAATGACCGCAAAATACGGAACGCCCTATTTTTCAAACTATATTAACAGCGATATGCAACCCTCGGATGTGCGCAGTATGTGTTGTCGATTGCGGCTGGATTTGCGTGAATTGCGCAAAAAAAGCGGGGGATATTTCGGCAGCGGCGAGAGCACAGGTTCCATTGGCGTTGTGACCATCAATTTGCCGCGCATCGCCTATTTATCAGCCACCGAAGAAGAATTTTATAAACGTCTCTACCGCATGATGGATATTGCCGCCCGTTCACTGAAAATAAAACGACGGGTGATTGCAAAATTTATGGATGCAGGGCTCTATCCGTATACCGCACATTATTTGAAATCCTTTCAAAATCATTTTTCCACCATTGGACTGATCGGCATGAACGAAGCAGGATTAAATGCAAAATGGCTGGGCGCAAACCTAACAGACAGTCAGGTTCAACAATTTGCAAAAGAAGTGCTGATTGCCATGCGCAACCGCCTGTCGGATTATCAGGAGCAATACAAAGAATTATACAACCTTGAGGCCACGCCCGCAGAGTCCACTGCATACCGACTGGCAAAGATGGATCGAGAAAAATACCCCGACATAATTACCGCGGCAAAGAAAGACAAAACACCCTATTACACCAACAGCTCGCATCTGCCCGTAGGGTTTACGGAAGATGTTTTTGAGGCATTGGACATTGAAGACGAATTGCAAACGCTCTACACAAGCGGCACGGTGTTTCATTTATTTTTGGGTGAAAAAATGCCGAGCTGGCAAGCGTGTGCAAAATTGGTGCGCACCATAGCCGAACAATATACTCTGCCCTATTACACCATCAGCCCCACTTACTCCATTTGCGCCGAACACGGCTACATCAGCGGCGAAGAGTCTCTATGCCCGCATTGCCAAAAGAAAACGGAAGTCTATAGCCGCATTACGGGTTATTATCGTCCCGTGAAAAACTGGAATGACGGCAAACAGCAAGAATATGAAGACAGGCGAGAATATGCCGTTTAGCCAAACAATGGGTATATCCGAGTAAAATTCCGCCGCGTTGCAAAATACGCGGCGGTGTTTTTTTGTAGACTGAAAAAGCAAATGAAAGAAAAGTGACACAAGAAAACATTGTGATATAATAAAATTTAAACAGATATGAACATTTTTGCGATATAGTACCTCACAGGCGCTGCTATGCAGCGCGAGACGGATTTATCGCAAAACAAAACTTGCCAAAGGCAGAAAAGGAGACAGCAAATGAATTTTGAATTTACCGAAGAGCAAATCATGATTCGAGATATGGTAAGAGACTTTACCCAAAGGGAGATTGCGCCTTTGGATGAAGAGCTTGACAGAAACGGATTTTCCCATGCGTTATATGAAAAAATGAAAGAGATGGGGCTCATGGGTATTCATTTTCCCGAACAATACGGCGGTGCAGACGGCGATGCCGTAACCAGTGCGCTTACCATTCACGAAATAGCCAAAGGCAGCGCAAGCATTGCTTTGTTTTTGGATGCCCATTGGCTGGCAGCAGACACGATTTTGTATCACGGCACAGAGGCACAAAAGACAAAATATTTGCCCATGGCGGCCAATGAGGGCATTTTTGCCTTTGCGCTGACCGAACCCGCGGCAGGCTCAGACGCGGCGGGAATACAAACAACGGCAACAAAAGTCGAAGGCGGATGGTTGCTGCGTGGCAGCAAGGCCTGGATAACCAATGCAGGCGTGGCGGACGTGTGTGTGGTTTTGGCAAAAACCGATCCGGATGCAGGCGCCAAAGGCATCACCGCTTTTATTGTAGAAAAGGGAACACCGGGCTTTTTGGTGGGCAGAAAAGAAGACAAAATGGGCATGCGCGGTTCCAACACCACGGAGTTGATTTTAGAAGATGTTAAAGTGCCCGATGAAAATTTGCTGGGCGAAATCGGCGGCGGGTTTAAAATCGCCATGATTGCCCTGGACGGCGCACGCATCAGCATTGGCGCCATTGCCGCGGGATTGGCCGAACATGCTATGAATATTGCCAAAGACTATGCCAATCAGCGTGTCGCCTTTGGAAGACCCATTGCAAAATTATTTGCCATTCAGGAAAAGATAGCCAATATGGCAATCGGCATTCGTGCAACACAGTTGATGACCTATGATGCGGCCAAATTGAAAGCAGAGGGAAAACGTCACACAAAAGAAGCCGCCATGGTCAAAGTATTCGGTGCGGAAATGTGCTCCAAGACCTGCGCTGAGGCCATTCAAACACTGGGCGGATACGGATACAGCAAAGAATATCATGTCGAGCGTCTTTTGCGAGATGCCAAGTTGCTGGAAATCGGTGAAGGAACCAGCGAAATTCTGAGAATGGTTATCGGCACAACCGTTCTGGCAGAAAAAGATTGATAAAGACAGGATAGTGCTTCTACTGTACGAATTATTTAATATGATCAAAATGAAAGAAGGTGCAACATTGTGGCATCTTCTTTTAAGTGCGATATTTTCGCTGAAAAAGACAATACGTCAGCGTGCAAAAAAATCAGTATGAGGGTATTTTTTACGTGACGCAAAAGTTTTTTGCAATGAAAAAGTTTACATCACAAGCAGTCAATGAGTATACTGAAAAAGATGATAAAATTGGTAAAAATTGGTTGGACAACCGCAGATTTTGCAAGTATACTAAATGAGTATACTTTAATAAGGTTTTAAGTTTGAATCAGAGGGGAGACGATTTTCTTTGGAACCGACAACAGTTGTAAATAATAAAAGGGTCAATCGCATGCTGGTTTTGGCCATGGGCATGCTGGGCATGATGACAGCGGGCATTGGCTATGCCTGGAGTGTTATGCAACCCTATGTCATGGAGCACTATGCGCTGGATGCCTCTGCGGCCAGCGTGCCTTTTTCCATCAACTTGGGAATCTTTGTTATCGGCAGCATTTTTGGCGGAAAACTGCAAGGCAAGATGCCCATCAATCGCGTATTGCTGATTGGTGTTGTCATCAACGCAGTGGGAATGTTTTTGAGCGGACTGATTCCTGTGAGCACACCTTGGTTGCTGACGGTTACGTTTGGTTTGGTGATGGGTGTCGGGGGCGGAATTGTCTACAACACAATGGTTGCCGCCATGCAAAAATATTTTCCCGACCGTCTGGGCATGGCAACCGGGGCTATTTTGAGCACCATCGGCCTGTCAGGCTTTGTAATTTCGCCGCTGATTAGCTTCTTGTTGAAAAATTATAATCTCACTGTGATGTTTGCGGTGATTGCTGCGATTACTTTAGTTATCGGTTTAATCAGTTGCATGTTTGTGAAAAATCCTCCCGCGGGGTATATGCAAGATTACAAGCCTGCTTCCACAACGAAAATTCAAACGACATCCAAGCAATACAGCCCGAGTGAAATGGTCAAAACAAGGTATTATTATACGATGCTCATATCGTTTTTCCTGGCAGTGCCCGGCTTTATGCTGATTAATCCGCAATTTGTGGTGCTCAGCTCCGAAAGGCTCATCACCAGTGCCCAAGCACTTACAGCAGTGATGCTGGCGGCGGTGCTGCAGGCAGCGGGACGAATTATCGTGCCGTCCATATCCGACAAAATCGGCAGAAAAATAACCTTGGTGACGGTTTTCATCCTCAGTGCCGCAACCATATCCGGACTTGTGGTGGCAAAAGGATTGCTCTATCCGGCGTTGTTTATTGCGCTTGCCTTTTTATACGGCGGATTTTTGGGTACCTACCCTGCATTGTCCACAGACTATTTCGGTACGAAAAATGCAGGGATCAACTATGCATTGGTCATGGTGGGTTTTGGCATGGCCTCGGTGCTTTGTCCTGTGTTGGTGCGTGCGGTGAGAGGAACGGAGTTAGGTACGCCTCTGTCCTTTGCCATTGCCGGCGGAGCATCATTAATCGGTTTGCTCTTGATGTTGTCTTTGAAAAAACCGAAATAAAAACATAAAAAAAGAGAAATGGACACCGCTATGGTGTTCATTTTATTTACGGTGAAAAAAAGATTTTTGGCTTTTCGCATTTTTATGATGCAAAATAGATTGTCTTTGACTATAATAAACAGGTAGGATATTTTAAGTTGGTGTGAATATGGAAAAAATCAGCGAATTTATGGATATGGAAATCTATATGCATTTTAATAAATATATGCCGCCTTTTGTGATTTTGCACTATGGCAGCATGCGCTCTTTGATTACCATAGAAAGCATCGAGGCCATATCAGGCAACGTGCCCAACAGACAAACAAAAATTGCCATGGGGTGGGTTGGTCTGCATCAGAGAGAACTGCTCGAGTTGTGGGAAAGAATGCTCGCGGGTCTGAAACTGTCGACAGTTGAGCCGCTAAAGGGATAATGATGCGATTTATTGACTTACATTGTGATACCCTCAGCAAATTGTATGCTGACGGGACACAACACTTGAACACAAACACATATCATGTAGATATTCAAAAATTAAGAAACGGCGAATGCTTTGCAGCAACATTTGCCGTTTTTTTGGATGAAAAAAATGTCTGTGAGCAAGGATTGGACTTGTTTGACGAATGGAATAAGATGCTGAAGATATATAAAGACGAATTAGCGCTGTGGCAAGATCACCTCTTGCCGCTGAAGAACATTGCTGCAGCAGAAGCGGACAAAATGTATGGATTGCTCAGCTTGGAAAGTTGCGGATTTGTTCAGGGCAAAATGGAACGATTGGAAGATGTTGCCAAATGCGGCTGCAAAATGGCATCGTTGACCTGGAATTATGAAAATTGTATGGGATATGCCAACTCATCAAACAGCACGCAAATGGCAAAAGGGTTAAAAGCCTTGGGGTTGGATGCACTGGCGTTTTTGAATGAAAAAAATATCATTATCGACATTTCGCATTTGTCCGACGGTGGGGCAGAGGATGTGTTTGAAAACAGCAAAATGCCCGTGGTAGCCTCACACTCCAATGCGCGCGCTGTGTGTAAACATCCAAGAAATTTAAGCGACAGCCATATTCGCAAAATTGCACAAAGCGGCGGCGTGATCGGTATTAACTTTTTTCCCGAGTTTTTGACAACGCAAGAGATGGCATCGATGGAGCATGTTATTGCGCATATCGATTATATCATGCGTTGCGGCGGGCAAGAGGTGGTGGCGCTGGGTTCGGATTATGACGGAATTGGCAGCACACCTGTAGGGTTGGAAGATGTTTCAAAAATGCAAAATCTTTACGGTGCATTGAAAGATAAAGGATTTACGGAAAAAAGTATTGAAAAACTATTTTATCAAAATGCGCTGCGCGTTTTGAAAGAATACGGTTTATAAAAACAAAAAAACCTCATTGACACGGACGGTTGAGGCAGGAAAAACATTTTTAAGCGATTGCTATATCCTCGCGGATGCGAGGTTTTTTATTCTTGTAAAATGGTAACATTGCTTGCGCCGGAAGAGATGTAAAAATAAAATACCTGACGTGCGATCTCAAAATTTTCGGATTGATAGGATTTTTCCCCGATGCCCGAGAGTTGTTTGCCGCCGGCGGTGATGGATGTGGCGGCTGAGGAAGAAGTAATTTGATAGCCGCTGTCCTTTGGAAGATGAAATTGTATGTCACTGAAGCCGGAATTGACGTGAACAGGAACGATTGCCGGGGAGAGCGAAGAAAGGCGGGCATCAATTTTGGCGGCACCGCATTCAATGTCCACGGCTGCAACATTTAATTTGTCAAAATTCAGATGTATATTGCTGGCACCGGAACGAATTTGCACGTCCCATTGCACAGCTTCATTCAATGTCAAAAGCACCTCATCCGGTGCGGAAAAGGTGGTATTGACATCAAATATCATTCTGCTGCTGTCGATATCGCTGATGTAGTTGTTGATGGTATAATGCGGTGCGTCTGTTTTGATATCAAAAAGATCGGGTCCGTTTTGCGGTTCCATAACAATTTGCCTCGGTGTGCCGGCAGACAGGACCATGGTAGATGAAGTAATGTCCGGCGAGAGAGAGATTTCGCTGTGTTCAGAGGAAGATACCTCTTCGTATATGGCAGCTTCGCCCGTCAAATTTTGATACCAGAGATAGTTTGGATTGACAGTACCAAAGGTGCCCAAGGCGTTGAGCAAAATTACGGCAAAGTAAATGAAGCCTAAAGCAACAGCGACAATTCTTGAACGAAAAAGCATGCATAGGCCGATAACAATCAGCACCAGCGGCCAAAGAGCAAAGAAAGAATTGAGCAGTTGAAAAAAGGGAAGAGAAATAATACGCAAACCATCCAGTGCCCAAACGGTGCCAGTGCACAGCAAAACCGCTCCAATCAGTGCGGTGACGTGTGCGGAAGAAGTTTTTCGGCGTTTCATTTTATTTTCCTCCTCGGGTTATAAACAATACACCCAAGGCAACAATGCCTGCAGCAAAGAGGATTCTGACATTAAACTGCGGAAAAAAGATGCCAGCCAAAAAAACTAAACCGATGGTGATGAGCGCAATACCGATGGTGACCGAAGCACCGGGGGATTTTTTGGAAGAAGATGTCTCAGAAGAAGCAGGCTGCGCAAAGTCTGTGAAAGAGGTATTTTGCTGTGTGTGGCTTGCAGACGGATCAGTATCTGCATTTGACGCAGCAGAGTCTGTTGCAGCGGCTTCTTGTTCGGTGGTGGTCGAAGTATGTGCCGAGTTTGGCGCATTTGTTTGCGCATAAGTGGTGTTTTTCAACGGGTCGGCATGAACCTCATAGTCCATGGGCATTAAGAGAATTGCAATAATATACAGCAATAATCCAAAACCGCCCACAAAGGTAAACAACACAAAGGCGATACGAATCAATGTAGAATCAATATTTAAATAGTTTGCCAAACCACCGCAAACACCCGAAATTTTTTTATCTCTGCTGGAACGAACCAAGGTTTTTTTCATTTATTATCTCCTCGTAATGGTTTTTTCTTACGCTATCAGTATAAAAGTGTATCATTAAAAATGTATTAAAGAAATATTATTTAACAATTAAATCATAAAGTAAGCGCAAGAAAATGAGAATATGGTATAATGCAAGGATATTAATAATGGATGGTGGAATATGGCAAGATTATTTGGAACAGATGGTGTGCGCGGCATTGCAAACGAATTTTTAACATGCGATTTGGCTATGCAGCTGGGTCGCGCTGCCTGTGAAATAGTAAAACGCGAGGACAAACATCCTGTTTTTGTCATCGGAAAAGACAGTCGCATTTCGGGCGACATGCTTGAAGAAGCCCTGTGTGCGGGCATCATGGCCCAGGGCGGCGATGTAATCAAATTAGGGGTTGCACCCACCCCGGCGGTTGCAATCATTACGCAGCAACTCAAAGCCTCTGCCGGTGTTGTAATCTCGGCGTCACACAATCCCTATGATCACAACGGAATTAAGTTTTTCAGCCGTGAAGGACTAAAGCTGCCTGATGAAGTGGAAGATGAGGTCGAAGCCATGATGCAAAGCGACATGGCAGGCTGCGACAAAGATTCCATCGGCAGAACGCGCGTCTATCGTGAAGGTCTGGAACAGTATGTGGACTTTATTTTGTCTTGTGCCGATGATGATTTTAGCGGATGGAAATTGATTGTCGACTGTGCAAACGGGGCAACTGTGGAGGCGGCAAAGCGCGTTTTTGCCGCACTGAAGGCGGATGTGGTTTTTATCGGCGACAAAAACGACGGTTTCAACATCAACAAAAACTGCGGTTCAACCCATCTGGATACGTTGAAAGAGGCCGTAAAAGAGCATAGCGCAGATGCAGGCATTGCCTTTGATGGCGACGGAGACAGAGTGCTGTTGATTGACGAAAAAGGCAATGAAATAGACGGGGACAAAATCATGTACCTGCTTGCAAAAGATATGCAAAAGCAAGGCAAACTTATCAACAACCGCGTGGTGGCAACGGTGATGAGCAATTTGGGATTTCTTCGCGCCTTGGAAGAAGAAGGTATCGGCACTGCCATCACAAAAGTAGGGGACAGATACGTCATTGAAGCCATGCTCAAAGACAATTACGGATTGGGCGGAGAGCAGAGCGGGCACGTGATTATCAAAGAATACAATTCCACGGGCGACGGCCTACTTACGACAATGCGCCTGTTGAGTGCCATTAAAAGAAATGGCCAAACGTTTGAACAATGCAATCAATCCTACGCAAACTATCCGCAAACCCTGCTGAATGTGCATGTATCCAATGAAAAGAAAAAAGAGTTTCAAAGTGATGAAGTCATTGCCGAGGCGGTAAAAAAAGCGGAAGACGAACTGAAAGAAACCGGGCGTGTATTGCTGCGACCCAGCGGTACTGAGGCATTGATTCGTGTGATGATTGAAGGCAGAGATTTTGAGCAAATCAGCAGACTTGCCCAGGAATTGGCCGATATTGTAAAAGAGCGATTGAGTTAAAAATCAAACCTCACAGCACAAACAATTGTGACAAAAGGCTTGATGGGTAAAAAATCACTGTATAAAAAAATTCGAATGAAAAAACGGGAAAGCATGATGCTTTCCCGTTTTTTATCTTTTTTGTCAATAGGTCTTTGTGGCAATTTCTTCTTTCATTTTTTCCAAAAATTCGTTGGCGTCAAACACACCGGCATTGTTTTCTTTGCGACTGCGTACCGAAACGGTCTGACTGTCCACCTCTTTTTGGCCCACGACCAACATATAGGGGATTTTTTTCATCTGCGCTTCGCGGATTTTGTATCCCATTTTTTCATTGCGCTCATCTGTCTCGCAGCGCAGGCCGGCATCGCGATAATGCCGCTGCAATTGAGATGCATAATCGTTGAACTCAGGGGAGACAGGAATAAAGATGCACTGCACAGGCGAGAGCCAAAGGGGAAAAGCCCCTGCAAAATGTTCCGTTAAAATCGCGATAAAGCGCTCGATGGAACCATAGGTAACGGTATGAATCACGATGGGACGATGTTTTTCACCGTCAGCACCCACATAGGTGAGGTCAAAGCGCTCAGGCATTTGAAAGTCCAGCTGAATCGTGCCGCATTGCCAGGTTCTGTTGAGGCTGTCTTTTAAGTGAAAGTCAATCTTCGGACCATAAAAAGCACCGTCGCCTTCGTTGATAACGAAGTCTTTTCCTTTGCTTTCCAATGCGGCTTTCAGTGCATCCGTGGCGATATCCCAAGAGGCGACATCACCGATAAATTTTTCAGGGCGTGTAGAAAGCTCAATGCGGTACTCAAATCCGAAAATAGAATAAAAATCATCAATCAAATCCATGACGCCGATAATTTCATCCTTGATTTGATCCGGTGTCATAAAAATATGGGCATCATCCTGGGTAAAGTTTCTCACACGCATCAACCCGTGCAGCGTGCCGGAAAGCTCGTGGCGGTGCACAATACCCAACTCGCCCACACGCAGCGGCAAATCGCGGTAGGAGTGCATTTTTCGCTTGTATAAGAGCATGGATCCCGGGCAGTTCATCGGCTTGAGCGCAAAAGTGCGGTCGTCAATTTCGGAAAAATACATGTTGTCTTTATAATTTTGCCAGTGCCCCGACTGCTTCCAAAGTTCTGAATCCAGCATAATGGGTGTGCGCACTTCGCTGTAGCCGCGTCTGGCGTGTTCGATTCGCCAAAAATTTTCCAATTCGTTGCGCAAAATCATACCATTCGGATGAAAAAAAGGAAATCCCGGACCTTCGTCCATGACGGAAAACAAATCCAGCTCTTTGCCCAGTTTACGGTGATCTCTTTTTTTGGCTTCTTCAAGGAGTGTCAAATATTCGTCCAGCATGCTCTGCTTGGGAAAAGAAATGCCGTAAATGCGTTGCAGCATGCGATTGTCTTCGCTGCCGCGCCAATAGGCGCCCGCAATGGACGTGAGTTTGAAGGCTTTGATGGGGGATAAGTCATATAAATGGGGGCCTGCGCACAAGTCCGTAAAATCACCCTGTTCATACAAACTGATGGTTTGACCTTCTTCAATAGCCTCAGTGAGCTCCACTTTATAGGGTTCGTTATGTGTTTCGAAATAGTCCAGTGCGTCGCTGCGACAAAGTTCCATTCGCGTCGGGTGATAGTTTTCTTTGATGATTTTTTTCATTTCGGCTTCAATCTTAGCCAAATCTTCGGGAACAAAAGGGTGTGTTACGTCAAAATCATAATAAAAGCCGTTTTCAATGGCGGGCCCAATGGCCAGCTGCGCATCGGGATAAAGGCGTTTGACCGCCTGCGCCAAAACGTGCGAAGTAGTATGCCAAAAGGCGTGCTTGCCTTCTTCGTCATCAAAGGTCAATATTTCAAGTGTGCCGTCTTCGCTAAGAGGGGTAGTCAAATCGACGGCTTTGCCGTTGAATAATCCTGCGAGCGCATTGCGCGCAAGAGAAGGGCTGATTTGCTTTGCAACGTCATAAACAGTCGTTTTGTTTTCTTCTTGCAAAACCGTATTGTCTTTTAAAGTAATGTTAATCATTATACTATACTGCCTCCTTTGAGTTTGTTCACATAAAAAAATCCCTTGAATATAGTATCTATAATCAAAGGACGAAAAATATCCGCGGTTCCACCTTTTTTGGCAGCATAGCTGCCCGCTCCTTGACGATAACGGTGTCACCGGCAGGGTACTGCCATTCCTTAAAAGTGGTTTTCGTCTCACTACTGAACCTACCTGCTCTCAGCGCTTGCAGGTTTCTCTGTCGGGGTTTTGAGAGTACTCGTCTTTTTCATCGGATAATATCGGGCTATAAGGTCATAAAAACATTTTACACCATTCCCGCGGATTGTCAAATCATTTATCGTCAAGACAGGCAGCCTACGGCATGCTGCGCAAAGTACGTCACTCCAAGCGTGCTTTAAGCGCTTTCAAAACCAATACGGACAGATGGTGCAAAAAAGACAAAACGGTTTAAAGGATTCTGTATTGGCAAACAGAGCAAAACGCTGAGACAGGCACGAACAACTGTAGAAAAACGACACAAGAAAAGATACAGAAAATGTAAAAAAATGAGAGAAATAGAATGAAATAGGCACGGGCGGATAGATTCTCAACGGCTGAGCGGAAAAATCATGAAATGAAAACGTATTAGTAAGGGATTTATTTTGACAACCACGCGGGAACTATGTATAATTTCTACTATTGAAAGCAATTTGCGAGCTATTTGATCGCGCATGAAAATGTGAGGAAAGTCCGAGCTCCACAGGGCAAGAATGCCGGATAACGTCCGGTGAAGGCAACTTTAAGGAAAGTGCAACAGAAAGCAAACCGCCGC
Organism: uncultured Eubacteriaceae bacterium; assembly: GCA_937880125.1. GTDB lineage: Bacteria > Bacillota > Clostridia > Eubacteriales > UBA1433 > UBA1433. The sequence goes on along the minus strand of CALFLU010000090.1, from coordinate 3,250 downwards.
ATTGTCGGTAAGGATGAAAGCGTGAGGTAAGAGCTCACGTGATGTGCAGGTAACTGTATGTCATGTAAACCCCATTCGGAGCAAGACCAAGAAAGAACCGTGAAGCAGCGGCCCGTTGTGGTTCGTGGTAGGTCGCATAAGCATATTGGCGACAATGTGCTCAGATAGATGATCATTAATACAGAACTCGGCTTATTCGCTCGCAGATGCTTCTTTGTTAGATTATACTCTTCGTGTACCTGCAATTCTCAAGGAAGAACCAAACAGTTTTCTAAGCGATTCTTGAAGTGATTCATGAATTATAAATGGTAGAAACAGAGAGTGTTTTAGGAGGAAATTATGTCTAAAATGAAAACGATGGACGGAAATACGGCAGCGGCGCATTCAGCTTATGCTTTTACGGAAGTAGCAGCTATATTTCCCATTACGCCTTCTTCACCCATGGCAGAATTTGTAGATGAGTGGTCTGCCTACGACAGAAAAAATATCTTTGGACAAAAGGTAAAAGTCGTTGAAATGCAGAGCGAAGGCGGCGCGGCAGGTGCCGTGCACGGTTCGTTAAACGCAGGTGCACTGACCAGCACCTTCACAGCTTCACAAGGTCTGTTGCTGATGATTCCCAATATGTATAAAATAGCGGGAGAGATGCTTCCGGGTGTGTTTCATGTAACGGCGCGCGCCCTTGCCTCACACGCGTTGAGCATTTTTGGCGATCACTCCGATGTAATGGCGGCACGACAGACCGGCTTTGCTTTTCTTGCATCAAACAGCGTGCAAGAATCAATGGATATGGCGGCTATTGCGCACTTGTCTTCCATTGCCACATCTGTCCCCTTTGTGCATTTCTTTGACGGATTTCGCACCAGTCACGAAGTGCAAAAGATTGAAGAGCTGGATTATAAAGATTTAGCAAAACTCGTGGATATGAAAGCGGTAAAGGCCTTTAAGGCGCGCAGTCTCAATCCCGAACATCCCGTTGTAAAAGGAACTGCACAAAACCCCGACATATTCTTCCAATGCAGAGAGGCTGTCAACACGCACTATGACGAGGTAGCCGACAAAGTTGAATATTATATGGATGAATTTGCCAAAATCACGGGAAGAAAATATAAACCCTTTGAATATTATGGCGCAAAAGACGCGGAAAGAATCATCATTGCCATGGGTTCGGTGGTTGAAACGGCTGAAGAAGTCGTAGACTACCTTGCCGAAAAAGGAGAAAAAGTAGGCTTGCTGAAAGTGCGCCTCTATCGACCCTTCTCCGCCAAGCATTTGCTTCGCGTACTGCCCAAAAGCGTACAAAAAATTGCGGTACTCGACAGGACCAAAGAGCCCGGCGCGCCGGGAGAGCCGCTGTATTTGGATATTAAATCTGTATTTTTCAATAAAGAAAAAGCGCCTATGATCGTTGGCGGCAGATACGGACTCGGCTCAAAAGACACCACGCCTTCGCAGGTACTTGCCGTGTACGAAAATCTGAAAGCCAAAAAGCCCAAGGATGACTTTACCATCGGTATTGTCGATGACGTGACCAATAAATCGCTGCCGATTAAAAAAATAATCGTCACAGAAAACAAAGGAAGCGTTCGCTGTAAATTTTGGGGACTGGGCAGTGACGGCACCGTAGGAGCCAACAAAAGTGCGATTAAAATCATCGGTGACAAAACGGATATGTATGCTCAGGGATATTTTGAATATGACAGCAAAAAAAGCGGCGGCGTGACCGTGTCACACTTGCGTTTCGGCAAAACGCCGATTCGCTCCACCTACTTGATTAGTGAAGCAGATTTCATCTCTTGCTCCATGCAGTCTTATGTGTATCAGTTTGCATTGTTGGACGGCCTCAAAAAGGGCGGTACATTCTTGCTGAATACCTCTTGGACAATGGAAGAGTTGGATGAAAAATTGCCTGCCGGTATGAAAAAATACATGGCGGAAAAGAATATTAATTTCTATATCATTGATGCAACGGCACTGGCGCAAAGCCTGGGTCTGGGCGGCAGAATCAATATGATTATGCAAACGGCGTTCTTCAAATTGGCCAATGTCATTGATTTTGATGAAGCCGTGAAATATTTAAAAGAAGCCGTTATCGACAGCTACGGCAAAAAAGGCGACAAAGTTATCAATATGAATATGGCGGCCATTGAGCAGAGCATTACGTCGCTGCAAAAGGTTAAAATTAACAAAGAGTGGGCCAATGCCAAAGAAGATCCGGCTGCAAAAGGCAAAAAGGAACCCGAATTCATTGAAAATATTTTAAGACCGATTGCGGCTAAAAAGGGCGACGATTTGCCTGTTTCGGTTTTTGCCGGTATCGCGGACGGCACCTTCCCCACAGGAACGAGTGCCTATGAAAAACGCGGCATTGCCGCAAATGTGCCCGAGTGGCAAGCGCAAAACTGCATTCAGTGCGGCAGATGTTCTTTTGTTTGCCCCCATGCGGCAATCCGAACCTTTTTGGTATCTGATGAAGAAGCAAAATCTGCACCGCAAACCTTTGAAACGGTGAAAGCTATCGGCAAGGACTTGGCAAGCTATCAATATCGTGTGCAAGTCTCACCCTTAGACTGCACGGGTTGCGGCAGTTGTGCACAGGTGTGCCCGTCAAAATCAAAGGCGCTGATTATGAAGCCTTTTGAAGAGCAGCTGGATCAGGCAACAAACTTTACCTATGCGCTGAGTCTGAGTGACAAAAGCAAAGGCATGGACCGCGCAAATATCAAAAACAGCCAATTTGTACAACCATTATTGGAGTTTTCGGGTGCTTGCGGCGGTTGCGGAGAAACCCCTTATGCAAAATACATTACGCAATATTGCGGAGAGAGAATGATTGTGGCCAATGCCACAGGTTGTTCTTCGATTTGGGGTGCAAGTGCACCGAGCATGCCCTATACCGTCAACGCCGAAGGAAAAGGCCCGGCATGGTCCAATTCCTTGTTTGAAGACAATGCGGAATACGGTTATGGCATGGCTGTTGCCGTAAAACAGATGCGAGAGCTTATCAAAGTAAATATGGAACAAATTGTTGAAAAGACGAAGACGGCATCGGTGAAAAAAGCTGCGCAGGCGTGGTTGGACAACATGGAAGATGCAGAAAAGAGCAATGAAGCAGCACTGGCGTTTTTGGCGCTTGAAAAAGAGGCGCAAGATGTTAAAAAACAATTCAAGACCATCAAAGATAACAAAGACTATCTCGGCAAAAAGAGCATCTGGATTTTTGGCGGAGACGGTTGGGCATATGATATTG
>CALFLU010000089.1 GCA_937880125.1 uncultured Eubacteriaceae bacterium | reverse complement strand
GCCAGAGCCAATATTCCCGCCATATTCCTGCCCGGCGGCCCCATGATTTCGGGCACCGCTTTCGGCGAAAAATCCAAAGCAGACATGTCTACCGTTGCCGAAGCCTATGGCATGCACCAAGTCGGAAAAATCACAAAAGACGAATTGAACAATCTTTCCAAAATTTGCGCACCCACCTGCGGTTCTTGTCAATTTTACGGCACTGCCAATACCATGTGCTGCACAGCAGAAGCCCTGGGTATGGTGCTGCCCGGTGGCGCGGCCATTCCTGCCGTCTATGCAGAACGCATGCGCTGTGCACAGCAATCGGGCGAGAAAATTGTTGAGCTCGTAGAAAAACAAATCCTCCCCACCGATATCATCAACGAAAAAGGCATTCGCAATGCCATTCGCTATGTCATGGCATCAGGTGGCAGCACCAATGCTGTGATTCATCTTTGTGCCATTGGTCATTTGGTCGGCATTTCCAGCGATGACATTATGAAGGAATTTGACAAGCAAAGCGACATCATCTCCCACATTGCTCGTATCAATCCCGCAAGCAACGACTGGGATATGGAAGACTTTTACAAAGCCGGCGGGGTTCCCCGTGTTATGCAACACCTAACCGATCATCTAGACGGCGATGCTCTCACGGTAACCGGTGCCACCATGGCAAAAAACATTGCATCGTTTTCTTATTCCTATCCTGCACATGAAGACATGATTCGCACACTCGATAACCCCCACAGCACACTGGGCGGTCTGGCCATTATGCGGGGCAATCTCGCCCCTGATACCGGCGTGGCAAAACCTGCCGCCATCGCTGAAGAAGTGCGTCAGTTTACGGGAAAAGCCATTTGTTTTGACAGTGAAGAAGAAAGCATCCAAGCCCTCGAAGAGAAAAAAATTAAACCGGGCCATGTGGTGGTCATTCGCTATGAAGGCCCTAAAGGCGGTCCCGGCATGCGCGAAATGGCTGTGACGATGAAAATCATGCACGGACAAGGGCTTGCCAAAAGCGCAGCGCTCATCACCGACGGACGCTTTTCGGGAACAAACAATGGCTGCTTCGTAGGACATATTTCTCCCGAAGCTGCAGCCGGCGGACCCATTGCCCTGGTAAAAGACGGTGATAAAATCACCATCGACGTCATAAACAAGCAGTTGACGTTGCATGTAAGCGGTGAAGAACTCGCAGCCAGAAAAGCTGAATGGAAATATGTACCCAAAGATCTCAGCGGCTATCTGTCTGTCTATTCCAAACTCGCCTCTTCCGCTGATAAAGGCGGCGTACTTGAATAAATAGACTTTCGAACGTTTTTTATCTCATAAATAAGTTTAAAAAACGAATAAGCAGATCATTCCTTTTTATCAGATGATCTGCTTATTCTTTGAAGAAGTACCGCAATGGCGTACATCCTCCTTCTTTGAAATCCCCTATCCTTCTTCGACTTTCGCTGTGAATTGTTTCTACTCTCATTGATTGGTTCGATTTTCTTTTACTTATGCTCTTTGAGAGTTGTAGCTTTCACATACTTGGTTCTTTGAGGAAAATCACTGTTTGAAATTCGTTTTCTCAAATTCAAATCGCAACCGGTCGGACACTTTTCTTTCACAACATCTAAACTTCTTGTTTTTAGCACTTTCTTGTCAATCTTTTTTCCTATATTTCTATAAACTTAAAGAGTAACATCTAATGCTTTTAACCCATCCATTTTCGTGCTATTTCAGTTTGTCCGTCTCCTTTGCCTTTGATTTTTTCGGGTGATTCGCACTGTAAAGGTTTTCTTTCAGTGTGTAATTGCATTATAATTTAAGCGTTTACATTTGTCAATACTTTTTTAAATTATTTTTAAAATAAAATGCACATCCGTTTCGGATGTGCATTTTTTCAATATTTTGTCCGACTATAAATTGTCTACCGTTTTTTTATTTTTAAATCGAATTAACCTTGGTCTGATTGAATTTCAGGCGGCAATTCGCCTTGTTCTTCCAGTCTGCGATATTTCTTGATGTTCATGATACCAAGGGTAAACATCGGAATAACAAGAATAACCAGGTTGATGAATCCCATTGCCGCATAGCCCTTTTGGATAATTGCCAACAAGCCAAACAGGGATACCATCCAAATAACAATCAACCAACCGGTGGAAATGATGGCATTCTTCAATTTTACATTTTTCATGTTTTTCAAGAAGAGCAGGCCCAGTCTTCCCTGTACGGCAAAAACAAAGCCTACTGCTGTGGTAATCAGCGCCATAAACAACAATGCCTGATAGATGATTGCCAGGCCGGGAACTGTCAATGTTTGTACAACAAACAATGTCGGCAACAATCTTGCATCGGGATCTGTTGCCACGGTGGGCATAGCACCCATGAGCATCATAACAACTGCGCTCAGCATGAAGGTGTTGAGAATAATCCCTACAATAACTGCACCTTTTGCTTCGTTGCGATAACGCATGCCAACGGCAGAGGCCGCACCGGCTGCCCAGATGCTGCTTTGGAACAGACCATATAAAATACCGTACCACACCATATCTTTGTAATTCGTATAAACGACACGGTTCGAAATATGGTATACGATATTGTCCCAATATTTTGCCATGCCGGCAAAGGTGATAATAGCCACGATAATGATCATGCCGATTGTCAATGCTGTACCGAATAAGCGAACAGCTTTGGCACCAAAGATACACACAAGTACCGTCAGCAACAACATCACCAGCGTGCCGACAAAGGTGGGCCAGCCAAACAGCTGATTAAACAGCGCCGCGCCGCCTGCAAGACATGCTGCGGGAGCCAGTACCATCGAAATAGTTTGGATAACATCATACAATGTTCCCAAAACTCTGTGAATCGGCACATAGGATTTTTGAATAATTTCAGAATACGTGTACACTGCATGCAAACGACCGATTTCCAGCGTTACATACATAACAAGACCTACCAGAGTCATGGCAACGAGCGGCCAAAACGGCGCCAACCAACCATGTCTAACAAAGTAAGCTACTTCCTGTGTACCGGAAGCAAAACCAGCGCCGCAGTGAGATGAGAACCATACAGCAGCAACACCGATTGTCAGAGGAGTGAAATATTTCCCCTTGTTAACTTTTGTTTGCATAATTACCTCCGTTTGATTTTGAGTCAGTAGAACAAGATTTATAATCGGGTTGGGCACTTTTTTCCTGACAAATGCCAAGTCTTAAAAGTTCCTTAGTACATTGTACCGCTTTTTTCGTCAATGTCAATCTTTTTTCGTGTTTTAGTGTACCCATTGCCCCATTCAGAAGTCTGTCAAAACATCCCCTTTTTTTCCTGCTCACTTTTATTCAAATGCTTATAACAAAACAAAAGAACGTACGGTGTATGCCATACGTTCTTTTGCCCGATTATAAGTCTTATTCTACTGACTCAGAAAATTTCCGTAAAAGTTTTAAAAAAATCTAAAAGGAATTAACCTTGGTCTGAATGAATTTCAGGCGGCAATACGCCTTCTTCTTCCAGTCTGCGATATTTCTTGATGTTCATAACACCAAGGGTAAACATCGGAATAATCAATATGAAGATATAGATATATCCCAGTGCGGCATAGCCTTTTTGAATAATCGCCAAAAGACCCACTTGTGCAACCATCCAGATGATAATCAACCAGCCGGTGGAAATGATGGTGTTTTTCAATCTAACATTTTTCATGTTTTTCAAGAAAAGCAGACCCAATCTTCCTTGTACCGCGAAAACAAATCCTACTGCTGTTGTAATCAGCGCCATAAAGAGAAGCAGCGGATATACAATGTTAAATGCAGGAATGTTCAACTGGTTCACTACAAACAGCGTGGGAAGCAATCTTGCGTCGGGGTCGGTAGCCACAGTGGGCATGCCGCCCATAATCATCAATACAACCGCACTCAGCATCAGCGTATTTAAAATAATACCCAAGATAACAGCGCCTTTTGCTTCGTTGCGATAACGCATGCCAACAGCGGAAGCTGCGCCGGCTGCCCAAATACCAGCTTGGAACAAGCCATACAAAATGCCCCACCACAGCGATTCGCCGTATGAAGTATAGATGATTCTTTCGCTCAAATGACGTGTGATAACATCCCAGTTTGCGGCAATACCGAATCCGGCAATGATGGCCACACAGACAATCATAGCAACAGTCAAGATGGTACCAAACGCACGCACCACTTTTGCGCCAAAGATACAGACTAGCACTGTCATGACAAGCATGACCAGCGTTCCCAAGAATGTGGGAAGCCCCAGTATCTGATTAAACAGCGCTGCGCCGCCTGCAAGACAAGCCGCAGGAGCCAAAAGCATGGAGATGGTTTGAATCACGTCATAGAGTGTGCCCAGCACTTTGTTAACAGGTGCATAGGCTTTTTGCACGATCTCCGCATAGGTATAAACCGCATGCAGACGACCGATTTCCAGCGTTACATACATAACCATACCTACCAGTGTCATGGCAACGAGCGGCCAAAACGGCGCCAGCCAACCATGTCTTACGAAGTAAGCCACTTCTTGCGTACCGGAAGCAAATCCGGCACCGCAGTGAGAGGAGAACCATACAGCAGCAACACCGATTGTCAGAGGAGTAAAATATTTCCCCTTATTAACTTTAGTTTGCATAAATACCTCCGTTTAGTTTTTGGTCAGTAGACTTAAAAAAATTATAATCAGTGTTGTTTTTATGCTGAGTAATAATGATAATTCATCATACAATATCAAGTTTAAGATAATCTTAATAAATCAACTTATCAATTAATATACCAAATGACTTTTTTTGACGTTTTTTCATACAAAAAAACACCGCTGTTTCGCGGTGTTTTTCTTTCTTAAAAATGATTTATTTTGCAGGTCAAAACGGCGCAAAACAATGCTTTGCATCGCATATCGCGCTTTTAACGCTTATACTGAATGTCGTAAGTATTTTCAATGATATGCGTCAGCATTACAATGGTGTCGTTAACCGGTGTTTCAATACCGTATTTGTCCCCTTCTCTGCTGATGGCACCGTTGATAAAATCCACTTCCGTTTTGCGACCGTTAAACATATCTTGCGCCGCAGAAGGATAGTGACGCACGCCGGTGGGCAGTGCTTCATATGCCCAATGATACCACTCTTTTTCATAGTCCATGGGAATACCCTTTGCATTGGCCACTTCAACCAATTCTTTTACAATCAGGCGCTGCAATTTTTCCCCGTCGGGTTGATCAAAAATTTGTCCCATGGTCAGGCGTGTCATGGCGCAAGTCAGATTCACGCAGCAGTTTACGATGAGTTTTTGCCAGATAAACATATCGGCTTCCTTCGAATAAACCGCCCTGAATCCGCCCTTGTTTAAAACTTCGGCAAATTCTTCACAAATCGCAAGGCGCTCGTCCACCATGCTGTTAAAGTAAATATTTGCAACGTTTTCCACGTCTGTTTTATAGTTTGCGTTAATAACACCGGGCTCTACCAGCACGCTTGCCAAGTTCAAAACGCCATATCCCACACGTTCTTCACCAAACAATTCCGCCAATATGTCGGCATTGCCTACGCCGTTTTGCAGCGATATCACAAAGGTATCTTTGCCAAACAACGCCTTTGCGTTTTCGGACGCGCTTTTTGTGTACATGCCTTTAACCAACACCACCACCACGTCGCACTCGCCTACTTCGTTGGGATCGGTCACAGCATTCATTTTCACATATTCTTCGCTCTCTCCGCCGTTGAGGTTTATTTTAAGACCTTTTGTGGCGATTTGTTTCATATGTGCTTCAAAGGGATCTACAAGCCAGACATCAGCTCCCCCTTTGTGCAAACAGCTCCCTATAAGGGCGCCCATGGCACCGGCACCTAAAATTGCAATTTTCATCCTGTTCTCTCCTTTTGATTTATGATTTGTATAAAAATAATTTAGCATCGACTAAGAAACAAGGTATGCATATTGTTTTGCAATATACATACCTTGTCGTTATTTTGTGTTTTATTTCGCTTCCTGTCCTTTGGCAACGCCAAGTTCAAAAGCTTTTGTGTTGACGGGGATAAACTTTTCTTTATGTGCCATTTTTTGAAGCATTGTGCCCTTGGCAACGTCCAGGTCAATGTCTCCTGCATAGGCACAAAGCAAGCCAAACATCACCACGTTGGTCACAACGGGTGAACCCGCTTCTTTTGCCATTTCCATCAAAGGCACTTCTACAAGCTTCACACCTTCATCTGCCTGCGCATCTGTAATTAAATCCGAATTCACAAACAACGTGCCGCCTTCTTTGACTTTTCCTTTAAAAGCATTATAGGAGGGCAAATTCATCACCACGACATAGTTATAGGACCGCGCCGCCGGCGAACCAATGGGTTCATCGCTGATCTTTACCGTACAGTTCGATGTTCCGCCGCGCATTTCACCCCCGTATGCCGGAAGATAAGTCGCATATTTTTCTGCATCCGTTGCCGCATAAGTCAACAGCTGACCCAATGTCTGCACACCTTGACCGCCAAATCCTGCCAATAAATACGTATTTTCCATGTTTCTTTTCCCCCTTTTCTCAGCCTTTCAAGTCGCCGACCGGAAACTCCTTGAGCACAACATCTTCCATGTACTTCGGAGCATCTTTCGGGTCTATTTTCCAGTTCGTGGGACAAGCAGACATCAATTCAACAAACGAATATCCGCCTTCGTTGATTTGGATTTCCAATGCCTTTTTAATCGCCTTTTTTGCCGCCAAAACATTTTTCGGCGTATGCAGCGATTGACGTGTTACATATTTGGGTGCCTTCAGCTCGGCAATCAATTCCGCCAAGCGAATGGGATATCCCGTTCCTTCAATCGCTCTGCCTGCGGGTGACGTGGTTGTCTTTTGCCCCGGCAGTGTTGTGGGAGCGGCTTGCCCCCCTGTCATGCCATATACCTGGTTGTTAATCATCACCACGGTAAAGTTTTCGCCTCTGTTGGCAGCGTGCATTGTTTCGGCAAGACCAATCGAAGCGCAGTCGCCATCGCCCTGATAGAGTATCAGCGGCACATCGGGATTGCTTCTTTTAAACCCTGTGCCCGTAGCACCCGGGCGTCCGTGCGGGGAGCCGAAAGAGTCAAATTCCACAAAAGCGCCCATAAACACGGCGCAACCAATCGGCGCCACAACCACCAAATCATTTTCTATGCCCAGCTCTTCAGATACCTCAGCAATGAGTTTTATTGCTGTTCCATGCATGCAGCCCGGACAAAACGATGTGGGAACTGCAGACAGTGCTTTACTTTTCGTATAAATACATTCCATAGTCAATCAAATCCTCCTATAGCATTTTTTTGACGCATTCTTCAATTTCTTCGTCCAGTACCATGTTGCCGCCGCCGCGTCTGTATTTTTCCACTTTGATGTCTTTATCAATATAGTGCACCACTTCGTTGTGGAACTGAGAAGGAACAGACATTTCCACCGTCAAAATTCCTTTGATTTTGTTTTTGTCAATGGCTTGCAGCTGTTTTTTCGGGAACGGAACCAATGTGATGGGTCTAAAGAGTCCCACTTTGATGCCTTGCTCTCTCAGATGGCGAATGGCTGTTTTTGCCACACGCGCGCTTGTGCCCCAGGCAACAATCAAATATTCCGCATCTTCCATCATATATTCTTCGTAGCGAACTTCGTTTTCTTCCCAACTTTCATATACTTTTTCATATTCGGCATAGTTATATTCCAAGTTGTCGTTTTGTGTCGGCATGGGTCCGAAATACGGAGAGTCCATGATCAAATGCTTTTTGCGGCCGTCTTTTCGCTTTCCGGCCACATAGGGCTGATCCGACAAATCGGGTGCTTCTTTATAGTCAGGCATTTCCACCTGCTCCATCATTTGACCCATCACGCCGTCTGTCATAATAATCACGGGTGTGCGATATTTTTCGGCCAAATCCCAGGATTCATACATTATATCGATCGATTCCTGAATCGACTCCGGTCCATAAACCAAACCTGTCAGTCCACCGTGTCCAAGGGTTTTGGTCACCATATAAAAGTCACTTTGATTACCGGTAATGGCACCAATGCCCGCGCCGGCTCTTTGAATGTTTACAATGACTGCAGGCAGGCGCGTTCCCGCCATAACACTCAATGTTTCCGTCATCAGCGACAGCCCCGGGCCCGAGGTTGCCGTCATGGCTCTCGTCCCTGCCATAGCAGAGCCCGCAACCATGTTTATCGCTGATACTTCGCTTTCAGCCTGCACAAAAACTCCGCCCGCTTCAGGCATTCTCCAGGACAAATATTCCGTTGCGGTTGTTTGCGGCGTTATCGGATATCCCGAAAAAAAGCGACATCCCGCTCGAATCGCCGCCTCGCAAATCGCTTCATTTCCTTTTTTTACGACTTTTTCACTCATGTTTTATTTCTCCTCGTCCTATTATTTGTACACAGAAATTGCCGCATCCGGGCACATTATCGCACAAAGCTTGCATGCCGTACACTTTTCGGCATCAATTTGCTCGGCATAGTTGTAGCCTTTTGCATTTACGTCTTCGCTGGCTTTGAGGATGTTTTTCGGACACACCCCAAAACACAGCCCGCAGCCTTTGCAATAATTTACATCAATTTCAACTTTTGCCATGTAGGAACCTCCTTGACTCTTTTCTTTTTTGATATATCCGATATATTAACTTACGAAAAAAAGCGGTGTCAATTTTGAAACAATTTTTGCGGTTATTGCAAAAAAAGAGTAAAAACCCTTCAAAATTGAATCTATAAAAATACAACTTTAAACGGATTTTCTTTACAAATTTGACGTTGACACGTAAAATAGAAACAGAACATTTTCGGTAAAAAAATCATATCAACAGGATGGTTTGTGTCATGAATCGTACCCTTCGCCAAATGCAAAACGAAAACCCTTTCAAACCTTTGGCGGACATTGTCCACGAATATATCTTGAATGAAATCATTGACTTCAATTACCTGCCGGGTACAAAGCTCGTCGAGAGCAAATTGGCAGACAATTTGGGTGTCAGCAGAACCCCGGTGCGCGATGCCATCAACCAACTCGAACGAGACGGCTTTGTCATCAAAACCCGCGGCAAGGGCACGATAATTGCGCCTTTCAATGCAGAAGACTACTTTGATTTAAACAGCTTTCGTTATGTTTTGGAACCCCTGGCCGCAGGGTATGCTGCGGTGCGCATCACCGAGGCGGAATTAAAAACACTCTACGATTACACCGTGGCATTGGACAAGGCCTATCAGTCGGGGGATTATAAAAATGTCTTTGCCGCCGAAAACACCTTTCACGAATACATCATACTCTGCAGCAAAAACAAATATTTAATCGATGCCTATAAAAATATCGACCCGCAAATGAAGCGCTATCGCGTCTACATCACCGCCGACAAAAACCTCTACGGTTTTTTGAGCAAGGAGCATTATTTTATTTACCAGTCCATTGAACTGCAAAATAAAGAAGTGGCCGAAGCCGCCTCACGCAGACACATTTCTTTATTGACCACGAAAAGTCGTGACGAAATATACAACGACAACACAAAAATAATCCAAGACCGTCTTGAAATGATGAATGCCTTTAATGCAACCAAAAACGCGAATCGATAAAATCGTATTCGCGTTTTGTTTAATTATCAAATTCTGTTTTAACCGCTCTGATAAACAATTCTTTCATCACATCTTTGGGATCTTTATGATAATACAAAATGTCTTTGACACCCTTGGTAATGGGAATGTCCACATTGTTTCTCTCCGCCAAAAGCAGCATGGCATCGGTGGTGTACATGCCTTCGGCCAATTTGTCAAAGGCTTCTTTTTTTACATAGGCTTCGCCGAATCGTCGATTGTTGCTGTAAGGCGAAAACAGCGTGGCCTCATAATCACCCAAATGCGAAAGCCCGTAGGCCGTCAGTTCGTTGCCGCCCATGGCCTTGATTAAACGAGATACTTCTCTGGCACCGCGCGCCATCAACGCACCTTTCAAACTGGTATAGCCCATGCCGTCAAGCATGCCTGCAGCAATGCCGATAACGTTTTTGGCCGCAGCACCGATCTCGGCACCGATGATGTCTTCACCGATATAAAGCCGCATGAGGTGTGTGTTAAAATCCCGTACAATCCGAGCCGTGATCTCTTTGTCTTTTGAATCAACCACCATGCAGTTCGGTATCTTTTGAACATAATTTTGCACATGACCCGGCCCTACCCAAATCGCCACGGGCACTCGGGGCAAAAATTCTTCAACCACTTGTGTCAAGCGCTTGCCGCTGCCCTGTTCAATGCCCTTCATGCATAAAATTAAAACTTTTTTCGAAAAATCCAATTCGCGTACACTTTGCAAAAAATCGCGCAGCTTCTGCGAGCTGATAGAGATAATAATATATTCTGACGAATCCACCGCATAGGCAATGTCTTGTGTCAATTCCACTGAATCAGGCAGTGCTATATATTCGTTTTTTCTCTCTTGCATCAGTTGCCGCATATTTTCAGAGCCTTCACGCCCCCACAAAATAACTTTGTGGCCAATATCTGCGCTGTATACTGCGTGAAAGGTCCCCCACCTGCCGCAACCGATTACCGAAATGTTCATAGGTCCTCTCCCTCGCTACTTGTTTGTTCTTCGTCGTTTTGTTTTGCCTGTGCATGTAAATATATCATTGAGGAATCAAATCCCAGTCGCATTGCCTTGCGATAGATTTTTTCCCACCGGATATCTTTTTCCTCTTTATAACGCACTTCTTTATGCAAAAATCTTTCGAAGGCGTCCGACTCATATTCTTTGTCCATGTTTTCCATAATTTCTTCAATGATCTCTTGCTTAATGCCTTCATTTTTGAGGCGCTGACGAATCATGGCCGTGGAGTCGTTTTTTTGCATATATTTTTTCATCAGCGAGTGACGGGCATATTCTCTGTCGTCAATATAGCCTTGTGCCTTAAGCCGCTCAATGCAATCATCGACTTCTTCATGGCTAAATTCGTATCGAACAAGATGTGTGCGCATCTCTTTTTCGGTTCTGTTTTTTTTCGCCAAATAGTTTAGCGAAACGTTCCAGGGTGTTGTGCTGTGTTTTTTCAATGAATAATTTCCTTAATCATCATTCTTTTTTCAGGTTGTTTTTGCGAAATCTCCAGGCTTGCCTGCAGCAACTGTGCCGCTTGGTCTGCCTTGCTTTCGCCGGAGGCATAAACAGTGGCAACCCATTGATCTTTATCCACTTTGTCGCCATATACTTTTTCCAAGTATACACCCGCGCCGTGATCTATGTCATCTTCTTTTTTTTCACGTCCCGCTCCTGCCGCAAGTGCGGCTTTGCCCACCATTTCGCAGTCATAGCCGCAAATATATCCTTGTTTCGGGGCATAAATACGCCTTTCGACGGCTGCCCTGGGCAGCAAGGTGCTGTCTTTGACCTGTGCAACATCTCCGTTTTGATGTGCGACAAAGGCGCAAAATTTATCAAAAGCGCGCAGGCTTTCTATTTCTTCTCGTATCATAGATACGGCCTCTTCTTCATTCGCCGCCTTTTGGCTCATCAGCAATATTTGCGTGCCCAAAGCCAAGACCACTTGCTCAATATCTTGCGGCATCTCCCCTTTCAGGCAAGAAACGGCCTCTTTTATTTCAAGGGCGTTGCCCACAGCGCGTCCCAAGGGGACATTCATATCCGTAATTACCGCCGATGTTTGCCTGTTTGCATCTTTGCCGATATCCACCAGCAGTCTTGCCAGATGCTGCGCTGAATGCATATCTTTCATAAACGCACCGCTGCCGCATTTAACATCCAGTACAATAATATCCGCACCCGCTGCCAGCTTCTTGCTCATGATGCTGGAGGCAATCAGCGCTCTGTCGTCCACCAGTGCCGTCACGTCTCTGAGTGCATAGATTTTTTTGTCGGCAGGTGCCAAATTGCCGCTTTGGCTGCTGATAACCATCCCTATCTTATCCAACGCTTCAATAAAAGCTTCTTGAGAGAGCTGCACATTGAGCCCATCAATGGACTGCAATTTGTCGATGGTTCCTCCTGTGTAACCCAGCCCTCTTCCGGATGTTTTGGCCATTTTGATGCCCAAACTCGCCATAATCGGCACCAAAATCAATGTGATTTTGTCGCCGACACCCCCGGTGGAATGCTTGTCGGCTTTGATTCCCGCCACATCATGCAGATTCGTCATTTCTCCCGAATGTGCCATGGCCAGCGTAAGAGCTGTGGTTTCTTTTCTTGTGAGTTTATGAAACCAGCATGCCATTAAAAAGGCAGACATTTGATAATCTTCGATCTCACCGCTCATGTATCCCTTGACCAAATAGGCAATTTCTCCATCCGTCAAAGCGATATTGTGCTTCTTTTTTTCAATTAAATCAAAAATGCGCATACAACTCACTCCGCCCCTGCGGGATTGTTTATTTTAGACAGCAGCTCTGTTGCCGCCATACTTGACGCCTCCGTCAGCGACTCAAAGGCGACGGACATGGCCCTTTCGGGCGAAAAATAATCCGTCACCGCCCATATATCATCAATGCCATAGGGCTTTAACTCTTCTCTGCCAAGGCTTTTGTCCCCACTGATAACAATGGCACGTTTGCCGTATTTTTTCGCCAAAAGTCCGATGCGCATGGGCAGCTTGTCATGGAGTGTTTGACTGTCCGTTTTGCCCTCTCCGGTAATGATTAAGTCTGCCTCTGCAATGGCTTTTTCCAGCCCCAAATAATCAATCATCCAATCGGCACCCGTCTGCATTTGTGCACCCAAAAACACCTGTGCCGCACCGCCGATGCCACCCCCGGCGCCCGTGCCGCTGCGCTGTTGCATATCAATGCCCGTCGTTTTCAAAACGACGGCGTTGTACGATTGAAACATTTTATCAATGGACTCTCGCAACGCCTCTGTCACGCCCTTTTGCGGCCCGTATACATAGGTGGCGCCGTTGGGTCCGTAAAAGGGGTTTGTCACATCACAAATCGTGACAAATTCCGTAGTGGCAATGCGTTTGTCAAAGCCGCCAAAATCTATGGCGGCAATGTTTCCGATCTCTTTCGGATAATAACCCACATCACGTTGTTTCTCATCTAAAAAACGCATACCCAGTGCATTCAGCATGCCGATTCCCGCATCATTGGTTCCCGTGCCGCCAATCCCCAGATAAATGGTGCCAATGCCCATATCGAGGATTTTTTTAATCACTTGTCCCACGCCATAGGTGGAGGCGTGCAACACATCTCTTTCTTCCTTTTTTGTCATAGTGAGTCCAACAATGCTCGCTGTTTCCACCACGGCTTGCGGCTTTGCATCTTTGACAAAAGTTAAAAACGGAGCTGAAATTTCTTTTCCCAGCGCACCCTTTGCTTTGAGGGTGTGTATTTGCGCACTTTTATCATATTGGTAAATTGACTCCAAGGTGCCTTCTCCGCCGTCGGCAATGGGATAAATCTCAATCGTCGTTTGCGAAAATTCGTCCAAGCGTCTTATTCCCTTTTCAATTGCGCTTGCGGCTTCAAAGGAAGAAAGGGTTCCTTTAAAAGAATCCACGGCAATTATGATTTTCATCGCTTTTTCCTCAAATCTCGGCAAATTGTTTTGTATCGTCTTGAATAATTGCCAAATACTGCGGTTCGTGCAAATTTAAACGCTCCAACTTCTCTTTGGTCGGCACACCGCGCTCATCCCACTGACGCAGTCGATACACCGCCTTCATCAATTCTTCATAGCGCTGCAAGCGATAACGGCGCAAAAACTCAATTTTTTCTTCCACGCCATATCCGTCGGGATCAATTCTCACTTCATTTCTCAATTGCGCATCGTAGTGGTCTTGCTTATGCAGATATTCGTTTTTTGTCACGGGTCCCATTGCGCGATAAGGAATGATGTCAAACTCACGGGTGCCTTTTCCCATACGCTTATTGAACAATCTCTGAAAAGTGGATACTCTCTCCGAAGCTGTCATCATGTCTTCCAGCGTTATCTTGTTGCCGGTCACCGCTTCATACAAACTGCAATAATCTCTAATCTGCTCTCCGATCGGGTTATCGTCCTGTTGGAGCCTATCCTTATCGTGCCAGGGGATAATGTGGTTCCAGGGCAGCCGACAAAGACCAAACAAGCCAAACATCGAGCGAAATTGCGGAAAAATCATCAACGCCCTTGCCTTGTCTTCGAGCTCAGGGATATTGTTTTGAATAATATCCATCGATATCATCCAACATTGATCATGCTGCGGTCCTTTGTTGGTCAGTCCATAACTTCCCTGTTGTGCCAAGGATTCTTTTGACATGTATTCACCAAACTCCAGGCCGCTTTGTACCATGGCAATGTCGTCTAAAAAACCCACGTCTTCGCCGTATTCGTCTATCAGCAGCTGTTTTATTCCTTCCAGGCCTATGGCGGCAATCAACCCCAGCCCGCGCCCTTCGGCCATTTCATGCAACACATTGAGCATCTCGCGGTAGTTGCCGAAGTTCAGTTTATGCTCCCCGGTAAATTCATCGTTGATAATGCCGCGCTCATAGCACTCCATCAAAAACGCCATCACCACGGCATAGGATACCGCATCAATGCCATAGGTGTCACAATAAAAGTTCAATTCTAAAATGGCCTCCAACTGAAAAATACCGCAATTAGCGCCCAGCGAAGCCAATATTTCATATTCCGGACCGTCAATCGACACTTTTTTGCCTCGATAAGGTCCCGTTTTCAGTTTAAAGTCATCCACCACTTTTGTGCAGGCAATGGAGCAGCCATACCAGCACCCGTCGGGCATGTTTTTTTTGAAATATTTCTTTTGCAAAATGGAGGCATCCATATTTTTTGCGTTCTGGTGTGAACCATATTGCATGTTGTTGACGGGCAACAACTCATTTTCGTTCATCAACGTAACAATACTTGCCGTGCCGCAATTGCGCAGCGCATCGTCTTCGTCGTTGAGACGTGCAACCGTCTTGTGCATTTTAATGGCAAGTCTGTTTACCGTGTCCAAGTCGGCGGGATGGTTTAGGGCATTGTTGATCTTGTTGTATTTGACAACAACGGCCAATATTTTTTTGTTCCGCAATACCGTCCCCATTCCTCCCCTGCCCGTTTGACGCAGGCGAACCTGATTGCGCTTTGCATCATAAAACGCAAGGTTGATGGTGCCGATATTTGCATATTCGGCTCCCCTGCCCGAAGAGAGCACCGCAACACTTTTTTTGTCTTCGTCGGAGGAGGCAAATTTTTCAATTAAAAAAGCAGCCAAAATATGGCTGTCACGTTCCTTGACAAAGGTGGCATCGATGATGCGAATCATGCCTGCATTGCCATCGATAAATAAAATGACGTCTCTGTCGGCTTTGCCGCGTATTTCCATGCCGTCCCAACCCGAAAACTTCAGATAAGGACCAAAATATCCACCCGTGTTTACATCTACGGGCAACTTGGTCAGCGGAGAGAGCGTGGTCAATATCGCCCTACCCGCACCGGGATATTGCGTCAGTCCGCTCAGCGGCCCTGTGGTAATGATTAATTCGTTGTCATTATCGTCCCATTTTGTGTTCTCATCCACAGCATCCCAAAGCAACTTCAGCCCAAATCCCTTGCCGCCGATAAAGGTTTCTTTCATTTTTTCAGGCAGCATTTTTTCGCTGATTTCATAGCGATCCAAGTCGCAATAAACAATTTTATTGGCATAGCCGCAATCAATCTCGGCCGGCAGATACGTAAATTCCGAAATGGGTTTTTGTTTTAACATCGACAATACCTCTTATTATTTTGCTTTCAGAACCAAGGCGCCCGTGGGGCAATTTTTTGCACATACACCGCAAAGCACACACTTAAAAGGCGTTGCGCATTTGTCGCTGTATATCATCACCTCATGGGGGCAAAACCCCACACACATCATGCAGTTGACACACAGCTCCTTATCCAGCATCACCACATCGTCATTGTTGCGATAAAGTGCGTTGACAGGACAAATATCAATACACACATCACACTGCACACAGGTTTGAATTTCAAAACCTTCCTCTTCGTTGCCACGTACTTTCAACCGCGCACTTTCACAACTCTCATCTTTAAAATAAGTGGCACCGCACGCCACCATGCAAATGCCGCAACCCGTACATTTTTCATTTTGAACAATCAGCTTTTTCACTTTTTTCACTCCTTGCAATGCAGGAATCATTTCTGGTTTTAATATACCAAAAAAGATAAAAAAACACAATATTTATATCAGAAACATCGCTTTTTAGATGAAAAACGTCAGAATTGTACGAATATTTTCTATTTATTTCGCGGGTAAAATGACGGTAAAGACGCTGCCTTCGCCCAGTTTGCTTGATACCTCAATTTTTCCGCCGTGATCGGCAATAATTAAGCGTGCGATGGAAAGACCCAGTCCGTGGTCGCCTTTGATGTGGTTTCGCGCTTTATCGGTGCGATAAAAACGATCGAAAATCTGATCCATTTCTTCATGGGCAATGCCGATGCCTTCATCGGCTATCGCTATTTTGATTGTTCGCCCCTCTTTACTTCCCGAAATGGTGATATTTTTTTCTTTCGGCGTATATTTCAGCGCGTTGTCCAACAAAATGCGAATAACTTCTTTGAGTCTGTTTTCATCTGCCCAAACAAACAATTCCTCTTGAATGTTTTTGTCGATTTTGTGTTCGCCATCCACCAACAATGTCTCTTGATATATTTCTTTCAACATATCGGTAACGGAAATTTTTTGAAATTCATACTGCAGCGTCTTATTGTCATGCCTCGCCAAAAAAAGAAGTTTTTCCACCAAATCGGTCATGTTTTTCGTTTCCCCTTCAATGGCATGCAGCGCTTCTTCCATGACTTCTTTGTCATTTTTCCCCCAACGTTGCAGCATTGCGGCATAGCCTGCAATGACGCTGATAGGGGTTCTCAGCTCGTGGGATACATCGGACACAAATCGTTTTTGGCGCAAATAACTGCTTTGCAGGCCGTCAATCATTTGGTTGATTGTCATCACCAGCGTGCGCAGTTCATCATCAATTGCCTTTTCGTCAAGGCGCAAGGCCAAGTTTTCCGCATTGATGCGTTTGATGGTCCCGTCCAAACTCTCCAATTGTCTGAAAATGCGCCGATTGGTGGCATTGCTCAACAGCATAATCAAAATCGCCCCTGCAGCCAACATCGAAATCAACGACCACATTGTCACGAAAAAAATTGTAAGATAGCGCTGAATGGGGAAAAAAATTAAGAAATTGTCCACGGGGCTGTATTGGGTTTTGTGAACAAAAACCCCGCTGTTTAATAAAGAATAAGAAGGAAATATTTTTTTGATAACGGCCCTTTTTTGAACGAATTTATCGCCATAGGCACCGGAGCCGTCTCGAATCACTTTATCGCCGTCGGCAATGATTGCCACCTGCACGCCATAAATGCGCTCCAGGGTCTGTATTTGCGAATCGTGCTCCTGGTACGAATATCCGCTCTTTAACATCGGAGACATTTTGGACTGAATCGCCTTTGCATCCTCAGCATACATCATTTTGGGCGCAGCAACAAAGAATGCAAAAAATAATCCGAAAACGATCATCATACATATTGCCACATACAAACCCAAATAACTTTTTATGATTTTCGTCTTCAAAGAATTCATTTGATTATTTTCCGCTCTTTTCGTTTTCTTTAATCAAATAACCCACACCGCGAACAGTCTTAATCAGCTCCACCGAAAACCGTTGATCGATTTTGGAGCGCAGATAGCGAATATAGACATCAATAACATTGGTATCGCCCTCATATTCATAGCCCCAAACCTTTTGTAAAATACTCTCTCTGCTCAAAACGAGATTTTTATTGCGCATCAAATATTCCAACAGCTCAAATTCTTTTTTTGTCAATTCAATGGCTTCTTTGCCGTACATGACCGTATAATGCGATTTGTCCAACGTTAATTGACCCACTGTCAATATATCGTCTACTTGCTTTGGTTGTGCGGCTGCGTTTTTTAACAACACGCGCATACGCGCAAACAATTCTTCAATGGCAAAGGGCTTTGTCATATAATCGTTGGCACCCACGTCCAAGCCCGTTACCTTGTCGGAAACATCATCTTTTGCCGTAAGCATAATGATGGGTGTGAAAATTTGCTCTTGCCGCAGCCGCCTGCAAATTTCAATGCCGCTCAGCGACGGCAGCATCAAGTCCAAAATAATCAAGTCATACACGCCGCTTTGCGCCTCGCTGTAACCTTGCCTGCCATCATTTTTCACCGTGGCTATGTAGCCTTCGTGCTTTAATTCCAGCTCCAAAAACCGTGCTATTTTCGGTTCGTCTTCAATAATTAATATTTTATGCATCTTCAACACCTGCGTTTTCTTGAAGGATTTTTTATTTATTTTTGCTTTTTTACACTTTGCAACAGCAAAGAAACCCATTGCTATTACAGCGCTAAACCATTATAATGATATAATAAATTCCGATTTATCTCAACACAATACTAAATTTAAAGGTGGAAACATGGCAAAAGAAACAATTAAAATAACCTACGTCTCTTGCATGGGCGTATTGATAAATTACAACGACAAAAATATTCTCATTGATTCCATTGTCTCGCCCAATATCTTGCCCTATCAAACCGTGCCCAAACAAACGCTTTTGAATATGCTTAAAAAAAATGAGCCCTTTGAAAAAATCGATTTGATTCTCATTACCCACGAACACCGCGAGCACTTTCAACCCGATTTGGTTTGCCAGATTTTATCCGCTTGCCCCGAGGCAAGGCTGGTGGCACCCAAAGCCGTTATTGCCTCTTTGCAGCAAAGTCGCTTTTATAAAGAGTCCTTTGTTACACAGCTGATTTCTTTGGACATGGATCTCAACAAATCCATCGAGTTGACCTTGGCCGGCATTCGCATTGATGCGTTGCGCCTGGCACACGACGACGAAATGCAGTCATTTGACATACAAAACATCGCCTACTTATTGCACCTGGGTACCCACCGTCTTTTGCATGTGGGGGACGCAGCCGCCGTTGCCGAAGATTTTAAAAACAACGAACTGTTCAGCAAAGGCGTTACCACCCTTGTTGTTCCTTTTATTTATGTCATTGCCGAAACCGGTGTGGAGAGTATTCTTGCCCTCAAGCCCGTTCATCTGGTGGCACTTCATTTTCCGTTAAAAGAGCACGATAAACTGAATCGATATGCCAATGCGGAAGAAATCAAAAACGCAACAGCTTCACCCCTTCCGTCAAGCACGCATTTTCTCACAGAATGCATGCAAAGCATCACGCTCTAATCCCATGAACTGTCTTTTACTGCTTTGTTAATGATTGTGGGCCGGATATATATTCTATATCCGGCCAATTTTGTGCAATCAGCGTTTTATATTTTCCCTGTGCGAACCTGCTGTCAATGAGCAAAACGGTTCCTTTGTCACTCTCTGCACGAATTAGCCTGCCTGCTGCCTGAGTGACTTTGTTAATGCCTTCATACAAATACGCATAATCAAATCCGTTCTCTCCCCTGTCATCATAATAAGCTCTCAATTTTTCTTTTTCAAAATGTACCTTCGGCAGCCCGACACTGATCACCGCACAACCGATTAATCGCTCCCCGACCAAATCCACGCTCTCCGAAAAACTGCCGCCCAACACCACAAAAGCGGAAATACATTCATCTTTTTTTTCAAACAACGCCAAAAGGGCGCTTCTTTCTTCTGCGCTCATATATTCAAAAGAAGGAAAAAAGATAAAATAATTGCCTGCTTTGGAATGGATAAAGTGATGAATATATTCTGTAATTCTCTCAATGCTCCCTTGGCGCTCGCGGTAGGTTACAGCCACATCCTTTGCGACCACAACGCGCAAATTTTTCGAATCAAACGGATTGGCGCATATCATGCGATAATCACTCGCCTCGCCTCCGGAAATGCGCATGAAATATTGAATCGGTGTAAACGTGGCGGAAAACAACACGGCACAAAAACTTTTTTTCAGCGTATCCGACAAATAGGCCGAGGCGTCCAAGCAGGAAAGACAAACTCTTTCCTCCCCCTTGTGGTAATAGCAAATATGCGCTTGCGCCGACAGCTCAATGAGTTTTAAAAAACGAAAAATCAACAGATATATTTCTGTCATCTCTTCGGGCAATTCGCCGTTTTTTGCACTGTATTCATCGGCAGCGCGAATAAAATTGGCCATTTTTTTAAACACCTCTTCGCCGATTTCCATCTCTGTGATGTCTGCGGATGCATTTTTCTTTAATTTGTTATAAGCCGTTAAAATTTTGGACAGCGACGAAAACAGCGGCTTGACGGCCTTGGCGCCTTCTCTTCCTTTTTTTAGTTCCGCTTTGGACAAAGAAATCGAGTACATCTGCTTGCCGCGTTGGCTCAAATTATGTGCTTCATCAATTAAAAATACATATTCACCCTTTTCTTCAAAATAGCGTTTCAATGACACAAAAGGATCAAACACATAATTGTAGTCGCAAATAACCATATCGCAAAATCTGCTGGCATCCAAACTCAACTCAAAAGGACACATCACATGTTTTTTTGCGTATTTTTGTATCACTTCACCGTCGATAATGCTCTCCTTTGATGTCATTTGCTGCAACACGTCACGCACTTTGTCATAATAGCCCACCGCATACACACACTGCTCGGGGTTGCAGGTTACTTTTTCGTTGAGGCAGACTTTTTCTTTGGCGTCCAGCACCAATGCCTTGATTTTCAGTCCTTGATTTTCTAAAATGCGCAGCGCTTCCACCGCTGCTTGTTTTTGCGTTCCTTTGCTCACCAAATAAAATATCTTCGCCTCTCGCAGCAAGAGATGTTTGATTGCGGGATAAAGCGTAGAAAGGGTTTTTCCGCTGCCGGTGGGGGCATGCAAAAATAAATTTTTATTTTCGTGTAAGGCCCTATACACGCCACGCATGATGTCACGTTGCTGCGGCCGATAGGCAAAGGGAAAGACGAGCGCATCAATGCTTTTGTTGCGCGCTCGCCTTTTCGTAATCATTTTTTGAATATATTCAATGTATTCGGTAATGGAGGGTATAATTTGTTCTTCCAAGGCTTGAACCGACTCTTGAAAAACAAACATCTTGGTCTCTCTGCTGTCTGCATGGCAGTACGTCACGCTGTATGCGACGGTGTCAAGAAGGTTGTTTTGTCCGTACAACAATGCATAGAGCTTAACTTGCATCAAATGCAGATAATGGGGACGCTCTATTTCGCTTAAGACCATCTGCGTACTTTTTATTTCGTCAATACGCACCACGCCCTCTTTTTCCCACAGCAATCCGTCTATGCGCCCACCCAAGGTCAACTCTGTTTTTTTATGGTAATAACAACGCATCACAGGCACTTCTGTCTCTGCCTTGCCCGCATAATTTTTTTGTATATACTTGTGAATAAGCACACCCTCGCTGGCACGAAGACTGCTGCGCATGCGCTGGTCAATATCTCCGCTGGCAAGCATAAATTCTACAAAGTTTTTTACGGAAATACTCTCTTGGTGCATCTTAATGCTCTCTTGCGATTTTTGATAAATATACAATCGCTTGTCTGTATCCTTCAAAGCCCAAACCCACAATGATTTTGTCGCAGGCCGCTGCGGTCACAGACAGTTTTCGAAAGTCTTCCCGATTGTCTATATCGCTCAAGTGCACTTCCGCTTTGGGAAGAGCAATGCAGCGCAGCGCGTCCGAGATGGCATAACTGTAATGGGCATAGGCGCCGGGATTGATCAATAGTGCATCATAGCCCATGATTTGGGCACCTTGAATCAAATCAATCAACACGCCCTCATGGTTGCTTTGGCGCACAGTGGCCTCAAAACCGCTCTCCTGCGCCCAATTCATTATCTCTGCCGCCAATTCCTCATAACTTTTCGTTCCGTAAACATCCCTTTGGCGTGTGCCGAGCATGTTCAAATTAGGACCGTTTAATACCAATAATTTCATTTTTTCTTTTTCGTCTTTCATTTCAATTCGCCGCTACCTATCAATTGATGTTTAATCATTTCATACAAATTCTTTGTTACCGCAACGTTGTTCCAAATCTCCTGTGATTTCATTGCCTGATAGATCAGCATGTCCAGCCCGTTGTGGCACGTTTTTCCCATGGCTTTTGCCTGCTGCAAAAGCAAACTGTTAAGGGGCGCATAATTCAAGTCAATGACGCATCTGCACTTTTCAATCACTTCTGCACCTATCGGCATCCTGTTTTTGTATTGTCCCGCGCCCAACGCAGTGGCATTAAACAACACATCTATTTCTTCAAAGACGGCCAATTCTTCATAAGAAATAACATCGCTCCTCTGCTTTTTTCGGCTGACGCAACAAATTTGTTTTGCGCCTTCGTCACGCAAACTATACTTCACCGCCTTTGCCGCACCACCCGTGCCCAAAATCACCACACTTTGATTTTTAAACGAAATAGCGTTTGTCTCATAAAGCATTTCTAAGCCAAACACATCCGTGTTGTCTGCTGCGAGGGATTTTTCCCTTCGCGTTAAGGTGTTTGCTGCACCGACGGCAGCAGCCCTAACAGAAAGTTCATCGCAGTATTTGATAGCTGTTGTTTTATAGGGAACCGTAACATTGATGCCGTCAAAGTCCATTTGCCGCAAAAATATTTCCGCTTCTTTTTCACACTTGTCATAGAGCACATATTCAGCGTCAATGCCGCTTTCTTTCAAAATAATTCGATGAATGGTCGGCGAAAGGCTGTAAGAAATGCCGCACCCCAGCAAACCATATCGCTTCATTGTTCTTCTTCCTGTTTTCGTTTGGAAAGTTCCATAATCTTTTCAATGTATTCTTTCGCATAACGTTTGTTTTGTTCTTCCAAGTGCTCAGCTACATTTTGCAGCACCTTTTGTTCTCGTGTGCCGTCTAAAATTTCCAATTTTTCCGCCCGCTTGATTTTTCCTATCTTTGCCGAAAGATTCATGCGGTAATTAAATAGTCTTGCCATGGCACCATCTGTTTTGTCAATCTCGCTGCGCAGGCTCTTAAGCGATATTTCTGTGTTTTGGGCAGCCAACAGCGCATCGGCCATGGCAATGCACAAACACGCTCGCACCGCCCACAATCCCCGCAGCGCAATGCACACATCATGGCGCCCACTTATTTCAATCGTCGTATTTTTTTTTGTTTTCAAGTCAACGGTTCGTTGCACTTTTGCAATAGACGGCGTGGGCTTAAATACACAACTCACCACAAGAGGCATCCCTGTTGCAATGCCGCCCAAAATTCCGCCATTATGGTTTGTATACGTTTTAACGCATTGATTTTCATCGTAATAATATTCATCGTTTACTTCGGAAGCTCGCGCAGATTGAAATGCTTCCCCCAACCCAAACGAAACCGCTTTTACACCGGGCACGCTATAACACAGAGCGCTGATTTTCGCTTCCAGGTTGCCGAAAAGTCCCTCACCGATGCCTGCAGGCAGACCGATTGCAAAAATCTGCACCCTTCCGCCTATGGCGTCTTTTTCTTTTTTGAGCTCCTCAACCAATGCCGCAATTGCAGCCTCTTTTTTGCTGTCAAAGAGCGGTATTTGCATTTCGTTGAGTTGATTTATTGTCTCTTGCGTAATAGCGGCATTTTTTGGTTGCGCATCACAAATCGTGCCGATTTGCGCTAAGTGCGCTGCCGTCAAAACACCCTGTTGCCTGCAATAAATGTCACATAATGCCCCCGCCGCAACCAAGGGCGCCGTCATTCGACCCGAAAATATGCCACCGCCCGCGGCGATGGTTTTATATTTTATATAAGACACATAGTCCGCATGAGAAGGACGCGGGCAATGTGCAATATCTCTATAGTCGCTGCTTCTTACATCTTTGTTTGCAATGCGAATATCAATGTCTTCTCCGGTGGTTTGGCCGTTTTTTACACCGCTTGCAAACACATATTCGTCTGCCTCTTTTCGTCCGCTGCCATAAAGTCGGCCGGGCATACGCCGCTGGACATAACTGTCAATATAAGCTTTATCCACCTCAATCCCCGGCGGAAAATTCGACAACACACAGCCTACATATTCTTCATGGCTGGCACCATAAAGGCGCAAGCACAGGTTTTCACCTGTCCATGTAGTATTCTTCAATTTCGCCGCCCACCTTTTTAAAATCCTCCCAAAACAACGGATAGGATTTGTTTACGCAATCAGCATGGGTGATTACCACATTGTTTTTGCATATCACCGATGCGATGGCAGCCGCCATTGCAATGCGATGATCCTCGCCCGTATGAACGGTTCCGCCCTTTAACTTCCCCTCTCCGCGCACGATGAGTTTGTCGGACATCTTGACGATATCTCCCCCCAGCGAGGTAATCATATTCATCGTGGTCTTCACACGATCCGTTTCTTTATATTTTAGCCTGTCAATACCCGACAGTTGTGTAATGCCCTCCAAAGACGTTGCCAAAACCGCCAAAATCGGCATTAAATCAGGGGCACCGTCTACATTGATGGTGACTTCTTTTAACGGTGAATCTTTTCTGATTTTCAAACCGTTGCCCTGTTTAATGATTTTTGCACCCATGCGGGACAAAATATTCAAAAACACCCTGTCCGCCTGCAGCGACTTCACATCCAGCCCCAACGAAAGCACTTCAGAGCCCATGGCGCAAGCACACAGCCAAAAGGCTGCCGAAGAATAATCTCCCTCTATGCGATAATCAAAGGGCTTATAATGCTGGTTGCCCGGAATCAAAAACTCCCCTGCATCGGCTAAGTAGTCAATTTGTATGCCGAAACGTTCCAACATCGATAGCGTCATGTTGACATAACCCTTGCTGCTGAGCTTTTTCGTCAATTTTATTTTAGAATCCGTCTCCAACAGCGGCAGCGCAAAGAGCATCCCCGAC
>CALFLU010000088.1 GCA_937880125.1 uncultured Eubacteriaceae bacterium | reverse complement strand
AGACGTGTGCTCTTCCGATCTAAACCAAAGGTGAAGTGCAAATTGCGGCAGTAAATGCTTTGGGTAATTTGTTTGTTTTGACCAACGGCGTGGAAATCAATGAATTTTCGGATCTCGCAGGCAAAACCATTACCACCATTGGGCAGGGTGCAACACCGGAGTATGCGCTGAACTTTATGCTGGACAAAGCAGGCATCAAGGATAAAGTCGTTATCAATTATATGGCAGAGCCCTCTGAGCTTGCAACGATGGTTGCCGGCGGTACAGTGGACGTAGCGGTGCTGCCCGAACCCTTTGTCAGTGTGGTGACGATGAAGGATGCCAACATTAAAAATGCATTGAATTTAAACGAAGAATGGAACAAACTCAACGACAATCAAATCATGGCTATGGGATGCATTGTTGTCAATAAAAAATTTGCAGAAGAGAACAAAGCCGCGGTGGATAAGTTTCTTGCCGAATACGAAAAAAGCGTGGAATTTGTAAACAAAGACGTGAAAGCAGCTGCAAAGATCATTGAAGCAAAGGGCATTTTAGCCAGTGCGGCGATTGCCGAAAAAGCCATTCCCAACAGTGCCATCGTATACAAAGATGCCATGGCCAACAAAGAAGCGATCAATGCATATCTGCAAATTTTACATACCTCGAACCCGGCTTCCGTAGGAGGAGCCTTACCGGATGATGGCTTCTATTATAAAAAATAAAAAAATACAAAGTCTTTTCTTTATTCTGTTTTGGCTGCTGCTCTGGGAAGTGGCAGCCAAAATCGTTGATAAGCCCGTGATTTTGCCTACGATTGGGCAAACGCTGCGCGCTTTATTTGCCATGGCACAGCATGGGGAGTTTTATCATCATGTGGCTCTGTCGCTGTTGCGCGTATTTTGGGGTGTTGGAGCCTCGATTATTATCGGCATTGTATTGGGTATCTTCAGCGGTCTTTATGATTTTGTCTATCGATTCTTCAATCCGATCATGTCGGTTATCAAGGCCACGCCGGTGGTGTCGTTTATTATCCTGGCGCTGGTGTGGATGAAGACAGACAACATTCCTGTTTTCGTTTGTTTTTTGATGTGTGTGCCGATTATTTGGACCAATGTCGTGCAAGGCGTGCGCGATACGGATAAAAGGCTGCTGCAAATGTGCCATGTGTACCAAATATCAAAATTTCGCATGATTCGTGAGGTGTATTTGCCCTCGGTACGCGGCTATATTTTTTCTTCGATTGCGGCAAGTATCGGCATAGGCTGGAAGTCTACCGTTGCCGCTGAAGTCATTGCGCGACCGGAAATATCCATTGGCGGCGGCATGTATGAAACCAAGATTTATCTGGAAACGGACAATTTATTTGCGCTCACTTTGGTGGTGATTGTGCTCAGTTTTATCATTGAATATGCAATCAAGAATTTGTTAAATAATTTTTCTAAAGGAAAGAAAACCTATGTTCCTCAACATTCGAAATCTCAAAAAAGCCTATCAGGATAAAGTGATTTTTGACGGATTGAATTTGTCGTTTCATGAACACGAAATTGCTTGTGTGCTGGGGCCTTCGGGTGTGGGAAAAAGCACGCTGTTTAATATCATTGCAAAAATTGAGAGCTATGACAGCGGAAGCATTGAAGGCCTTGACCACAAGCGCATTGCCTATGTGTTTCAAGAAGACAGGCTGTTGGAGTGGAAAAATGTCTATGACAATATCGCCTTTGTTATTGCCGAGGAAAAAGACATTCGCAGCAGGGTGGATGAAGCCATTGGCAGTGTGAAACTCACTGGATTTGAAAATTATTACCCCAGTGAACTCAGCGGCGGCATGCGCCAGCGTGTATCGCTGGCAAGGGCTTTTGTATACAAGCCGGATTTGATGATTATGGACGAGCCCTTTAAAGGATTGGATATTGCACTGAAAGAAGATATTATCGACGACTTTGAGGCGCATTGGCAAAAGAATAAATATTGTGTTATCATGTCAACGCACGATATTGAAGAAGCCCTTCGCCTGGCACAACGAGTGATTATCTTGGGCAAGGAGCCCGCGGTGGTGGTGGCGGATATTGATTGCAGGACGATGGATAAAAACGAACTTCGCGAACGGATAAAAAATTACTTTGAGGATTAAATATGTTTATTGATGCACATGCGCACCTGGACGATGAGCGTTTTGAACAGGACAGACAAGAGATAATTGATGCGCTGGATGAAAACGAAATTGATTTTGTCATCAATGCGGGAGCCGATTTGGAAAGCTCGCTTTTTTCAAAGCGACTGGCCGAAGAAAATGAAAAAATTTATTTTACGGCGGGAATTCATCCCCATGATGCCAAAACAGCCCATAAAGAAATGTTTGCCGAAATCGAACAGCTGCTGGGGCATCCCAAATGCGTGGCGGTGGGCGAGATGGGGTTGGACTATCATTACAATCATTCGCCGCAGCATGTGCAACGCGAGGTCTTTCTTACGCAGTTGCACATGGCCAAGCAAGCAGAAAAACCCATTGTGGTGCACATGAGAGAGGCCACAAAAGATACGATAGAACTGCTGAGTGCATTTGCTCCCTTTGCGCACTTAGGAGTGATTCACAGTTTTTCGGGCAGTGTAGAAAGCGCAAAAATATTTTTGGATATGGGGCTGTATCTTTCGATATCCGGACCTGTGACCTATGACAACGCCGGTCGTTTCAGAGAAGTGGTGCGTGCTTTGCCGTTGGATAAATTGCTCATTGAAACAGATTGTCCCTACCTGACGCCGGTTCCGCTGCGGGGTAGGCGCAACGAGCCGAAAAACGTGCGTTATGTGGCGCAAAAAATTGCCGAACTTAAAAGCATTTCACTTGAAGAAGTGGCAAAGACAACTTCAGACAATGCACGCATGGTATTTGGTTTGACAAAAGCATGAAAAATCGGTAAAATATTTTATTATGAAAGAAAATATTCTCCAAATGAAAAAGAAATTGAAACGTACATATGATAGGGCTATGCATTGGACAGAAGAAAAACTGTGGTCAATGAAATATCACATGTACATTTTTTTTAACAACAGACAAGAAGGGTATCGTTTTGATAGGGAGAGCAAAGGACAGCGTGCAACGAGGATAATTGCATCACTGGGTGCGGTTTCTTTTTTGTGCCTGTTGATTGTCTTTGCATCAATGGGCAGACATGATGTAGATGTATATATAGACGGAAAAAATGTATCGACGTGTCAGGTGGCCTCACAAGCCACGGTTGCAGACGTGTTGAGGCAATCAGGGACGGAGATTTCTTATAATGACGGGGTGTATCCCGCATTGAATCATACCATCGAAGACATTAGCAGAATCGATATTTTTAAGGCGAAAGATATTGCCATCAGCTATCAGGGAGAAGTCTATCAGCTGTCCACTTCTTTGGCGGGCGGCGGGGCACTTAAGCAGGCGGGACTGTATTTGGGGGACGGCGACAGCCTCAGCGTAAACAACGACGGCACGCAATTTTCGGTGACGACGGAAGAAAAAACCGAAGAAACACAAATCATTGTGCTCGCCCATGAAACGCAAACAAAAGAAAACAGTCAGCAATATAAGGACTATAAAAAAGTTGTCACAGAGGGCAAAGACGGCAGTGCGGTTGCCACGGTGACAACAACCTATGTAAACGGTCAAGTAACGAAAACCGAACGATTGATAACGGAAATGATTGCCGCGCCGATAACGGAAGTCGTGGAGGTGGGAACCAAAGAAAGACCGGCTGTTGCACCGCCACCGCCCAATGTTACCTATGCGTCGGGAGGCGGCAGCACGAGCCGCACCTATACGGCCAATGTAACGGCATATTGTGCGTGCCCCATATGTTGCGGCGCTTACAGCAACGGCTACACCGCAACAGGTGCAAAGGCAACGCAATATGTTACGATCGCAGCTCCGAGAAGCATCCCTTTCGGAACGAGAATTTATATTCCTTATTTTAAAAATGCGCCCAACGGCGGAATTTTTGTGGTGCAAGACAGAGGCGGTGCCATTACAAGCAATCGGCTGGACGTTTATTTTAACACCCATCAGCAGGCCTTGAATTTTGGCAGAAGGTCTTTGGAAGTACATATTTTGGAGTAAAACATGATCATTTCACCTTCGCTTTTGAGTGCGGACTTTGGTATTCTCAAGGAAGAATTAAGCGAGCTGAGCTTGGCGGGAGCCGACTGGCTGCACTTGGATATTATGGACGGGCATTTTGTGCCTAATATTACCTTTGGGCCGGATCAAGTAAAAAATATAGGGAAATATACCTCATTGCCCTTGGACGTGCATTTAATGATTGAAAAGCCAAGTGCCTATATTGAAAAATTTGCGCAAAGCAATCCGCATATCATTGTGGTGCACCACGAATCAAAAGACGACATTCATCAATGTCTCGAAATGATTCGTGCCCTTGGCATCAAGGCAGGCATTACGATTAAACCGGATACCAAAACAGAAGTATTGCAGCAATATTTGGATAAAACTGACATGATATTAATGATGAGCGTGCAGCCGGGTTTTGGCGGACAAAGCTTTATGGATGGCTCCGTTGAGCGCATTCAAAGGGTTCGCGAAATGATTGGCAGTCGCAATATTCATCTGCAAGTGGACGGGGGTATTAACGACAAAACGGCAAAGCTGGCCGTGCAGGCGGGAGCGGACGTGTTGGTGGCGGGCTCCTACATTTTTAAGGGTGATAAAGCGAAAAATATTCAAACATTGCGATCAGCCGCGCTATAAGGATGATAAAAGTAAACGAGGAACGCAACCGCGTTCTTTTTTGTTTATGCGTAAATGAGGGGTGTTTGTAGTGAGCGTTGAGGCGATTTCAAAAAACTTAAACATAATGCTCCCACGCAAAAACGTCAATAGGATAGCAATCGACAAAGGGTCTGCAATTCGGCGGTTGCATTTGAGGATTCCATTTTTAGGCGGATTCATATATAATAAAAACAGCAGAAAATAATAACAAGTCGCAGGATAGAACAATGGATAAGAAAAAGAGAAGCCGCACCTACAACAGACCGCTGATGATTGTGCTGATTATCGGAATTCTTTATATTGTCTATCAATTTATTTCTTTGGAAATCAGCTATCACAAGTTGGTTGCCCAGCGCGATCGCCTGACGGCCGAGTTGTCGGAGAAAAAAATTTACTATGAAAATTTGCAAAGCAACGTGGCAAATGCACAGTCTGACAAATATATTGAAGAGCTTGCTAAAAAGTATTTGGGATTGATAAGGGCAGACGAAAAAATCCTGATTTTGAAACAGCCTGCCGAGCCGGAGCAATGAGGATAACGGGTGAGAACATGCTAATTGATTTAAAAAACGGACAAAAGTTTAACAGCATTACATTTATTGAAAAAATTACAAAAAAAACTGCCAGCAACGGCAAAATCTATTTGGACATGGTTATCAAAGACAAATCCGCTGTGATGAACGGCAAAATGTGGAGTGCCGACCAAGTGGATCTGAACATCTTTCGACCCGGTGTGGTTGCAAACATTAGCGGCAGGGCGGACGAATACAACGGGAAAATGCAAGTCATTATTGAAAATATGCAATGGGTAGAGACGCCTACGGATGAGGTGATTGCTGCGCTGTATGCGACGGCGCCGATGGACGGCGGTGAAATGTATGATCAAATCCATGCCGCGGCAACGAAAATTGAAAACGCACATTTGCGCGAGATTGTATGCGGCATTCTTGCCGACAACAAAGAACGCCTGCTGATTTTTCCGGGAGCAAAACAAATGCATCACGCCTATCGCGGAGGACTGCTCTATCACACACACACCATGCTCAGACATGCCAGGGCGGTTATCGAAATCTATCCTTATTTGAAAAAAGATTTGTTGTATGCGGCTGTCATTTTACACGACATCGGCAAACTCGATGAAATTGGCCTGGATGAGTATGGCATTCCTCTGGAGTATTCCAAAGACGGCAAGCTTTTGGGGCATATTGTGCAGGGGATTTGCATGGTAGATAACAAAGCCAGAGAGCTGCAGCTTGACAAAAGCGAGGCGGCACTGGCGCTCAAACACTGCTTGTTGTCGCACCATTATTTTTCTGAGTACGGCAGTCCGAAAATGCCCATGATTGCCGAGGCCGAGGTGTTGTATTATTTGGATGTGATGGACGCGCGGATGTTTCAAATGGAAGAGGCTTTATCAGCCGTGGAAGACGGCGAATTTACCCAAAGAATTTATGCTTTGGAAAACAGATCGCTCTATAAATTCGGCGAGGAAAAATGATGACATTGAGCTTATATCCATGGATATAAGCTTTTTTTATTGCTTGTAAGTTGCAATTGACAAGAATCAAAACGGTCAGTATAATAAGGGGTGCGCATAAAAGCGCATTATTCGGAGAAGTATCGAAGTGGTCATAACGAGCACGACTGGAAATCGTGTAGTCCGCAAGGGCTCGTGGGTTCGAATCCCACCTTCTCCGCCACTAAGTAATAAAAGCCCGTATTTATGGGCTTTTTTCATTACGAATATTTAAATTTTATGTTATAATATATTTCATCATTCGTTCAATTGTAATCGTAAAGAGCATAGATATGTGCAAAAATTATATGAATTCACTGTGATGATTATTGCAAGCAACGGTTTTTTCATAAAATTCATAATATAAATAAACGAACAGCAAAAAAACAGCCGAATATAAACAGCTTTAAGGCCTGAGGCATATGCGCCAAAATGAAAC
Organism: uncultured Eubacteriaceae bacterium; assembly: GCA_937880125.1. Taxonomy (GTDB): domain Bacteria; phylum Bacillota; class Clostridia; order Eubacteriales; family UBA1433; genus UBA1433. The sequence continues at coordinate 1,468 of CALFLU010000088.1, read as the reverse complement.
GGGTGATGCTTTTGGTTCTCAAAGAATTTAGCAGGACACTTTAAAAACTCACAGGAAATATCGGAAATATCAGTTGCGTCATGTGGGTGACAGAAGACAAATCACCATTGAACAGAGCGGTTGAATATAGACAAACGAAACGGGAGGGTGTGTGTTGAGCGGTATTAATATTTTTTATTTAATCACTTCTCTATGGCTGGCTTCTTATGCGCATATAGGGGTGATTTTGTTACTTGTTTTTTTATATATTCTTGTGATTCTTTATTTGTTGTTGCCGCGGGATAGCAGATAGCTTGTGAGCAGGTACTATTGAAACGGGTCGCTTTTGAAAGACGAAGCATATAAAAACAAAACACTTCAAGAATAGTTTAAATAATGCAGTGAAAAAACTGCTGCTGCCTGCCATGCGATGTTTTTGCTTACGAACAAAGTCAATTTATAGAGGCAATCATACTCAGAAGGAGAAATAAAATCACCTTCTTTTTTTATTAAAAAACCATCAAAATGCATGAGACGGGGGTAAAATGAGTACAACAGAAGAAGACCATATACAAAATAGGCGGAGACATTGAACGTATTCTGCTGTCGGCGCCCGAGGAAGATTTTTTCTGATTCAACAGGTATAAGCTGAGAAACAAGCAGAAAACGGTTGCCGAAAGTGGCATGACAAGGTACAATATAAGTATCAAATAATAAGGAGAAACAGCATAGAATGTTTCGAAAAGGTGAACCGGCTTTTTTAAAAATCTTAGCATACTTCTCATTTTTCTTGGGAATTGCTTATAATCTTATGGGAGTTTTTGGTCAAATCAAAAGAGAAGATATTCACTTGTCCTTTGGTGAGGCAATGGGTTCCATGGCGATTATGAGTTTGTTGTTTTTTGGATTGGCTCTTGCATTACTGTTTTTGGAACGACGTCTGCGCGGAAAAAAACCGCTCCCCAGATGGATATATATCTTGGTGTTGACATGGTCGGCGGCGTTGATGTTTTTCAGCACGGGCTTTGTGGGACGCATTGCGACATTGATTGTCTATATTGTTGCAACCGTTGTGTTGCTTCTTGTTTTGTCTCGCAACAAACAAAACGCACAAGGCGAAAAACCGAAACAGAAGGCAGAAAAAACGGAGGCAAAACAGGAAGTTACAAAAAAAGAATTTCCGTTCAGCGTGCTTGTTGATCAAATCAAAGATGAGGAATTGAAAAAAGATATCTTGGAAATTGAAAAAATTACCCAGGAAATTTATCAAAATAAAGAAATGAGAAAAATTGATCCGCAACAGGTGAAAAAAATAGAAACCTATTATTTGCCGACACTTACTTCGCTGCTTAACACCTATGTGAATTTGGAGGCGAGCAAGTTGGGGTTGGACCGAGAGCAAAAATTGAAGCAGGACATTCACAGCGGCATTGCATCCATCAAGCAGGGATTTTATCAGATCTGCGAAAACACCTATCAAACCACATCC